>JBILFU010000083.1:0-7472 GCA_044351405.1 Phycisphaerales bacterium | reverse complement strand
ATGACCACCGCCATCTGGGCCGGACGGCTCGAGGGCCAGGCCGACGACCTGTTCCGCGAGTTCAACGACAGCCTCCCCTTCGACCGCCTGCTCGTCCGCGAGGACATCGAGGGCAGCGTCGCCTGGAGCAAGGCGATCGCGCGCGCCGGCGTGATCTCGGCCGACGAGCAGCGCGAGATCGAGGCCGCGCTCGGCGAGATCCTCGCCGCGTGCACCGCGGACCCGGCGCTGCTCTCCGAGGCCGAGGACGAGGACGTCCACTCGTGGGTCGAGCGCCAGCTCGTCATGCGCGTCGGCGACCTGGGGAAGAAGCTGCACACCGGCCGCAGCCGCAACGACCAGGTGGCGACCGACCTGCGCCTCTGGACCGCCCGCCAGCTGCGGGTGCGCCAGGCGGAGGTCAAGGCGGTGATCGCCGCGCTCGTCGACCTCGCCGAGCGAGAGAAGGCCACCGCGTTCCCCGGCTACACGCACCTGCAGCACGCGCAGCCGATCCTGTTCGCGCACTGGTGCCTCGCGTACGTCGAGATGCTCCGCCGCGACGCGGAGCGCCTGGCCGACGCGCTGAAGCGCGTGCGCGTCTCGCCGCTCGGCTCGGGTGCGCTCGCCGGTACCGCGTACCCGGTGGACCGCGCGGCGCTCGCCAAGGACCTCGGGTTCCGCCTGCCGACGGCCAACTCGCTCGACGCCGTCAGCGACCGCGACTTCGTCGTGGAGACGCTCGCCGCGTGCGCCCTGTGCGCGATCCATCTCTCGCGCATGGCGGAGGACCTGGTCTTCTACTCCACCAGCGAGGCGGCGCTCGTCGAGCTGCCCGACGCATTCACGAGCGGCTCGAGCCTGATGCCGCAGAAGAAGAATCCCGACGCCTGCGAGCTGATCCGCGGCAAGAGCGGCCGGCAGGTCGGGAACCTCGTCGGCCTGCTCGTCACGGTGAAGGCGCTCCCGCTCGCCTACAACAAGGACCTCCAGGAGGACAAGGAGCCGCTCTTCGACAGCATGCGGCACCTGTCGATGTGCCTGCGCGTCCTGCCGCCGATGCTCGCCGGGCTCAGGGTCGACCGCGACCGGGCGCTGCAGATGGCGGCGGAGGGCTACACAAACGCCACCGACCTCGCCGACTACCTGGTGCGCCTGGGCGTGCCGTTCAGGGAGGCGCACCACCAGGTCGGTCGGCTGGTCAAGACCGCGATCGAGCAGGACCGCGCCCTCGAGGAGCTGCCGCTCGACGTGATCCGCCAGCAGGCCCCGAAGGCGAACCAGGACGTCTACGCGCAGCTCACCGTCGGCGCGACGCTCGAGAAGCGCGCCGTCGAGGGCGGTACCGCGGTCAGCGCCGTCGAGGACGCGATCGCGCGGGTGCGCCGCATGCTGCGCGAGCGCGCGGTGGCGGATGCCGCCGCCGGCGAGGTGGAGTACCGCCAGGCGCGCGCCGACGACCTCGACGCGATCTGCTGGCTGGTCGACCACTGGGCCGAGCACGGCGAGAACCTGCCGCGCAGCCGCGAGGACATCATGAAGGCGATCCTCGACTTCGGCGTCGCGGTCGCGGACGGCAAGGTCGTCGGCTGCGCGGCGCTCTGGATCTACACGCCGCAGCTTGCGGAGATCCGCTCGCTCGGCGTGCACCCGGACCACCACGGCAAGGGCGTCGGGCAGGGGCTGGTGCGCTACTTCCTGCAGCTCGCCGGCCAGCTCCACATCCCGAAGGTGTTCGTCCTGACGCGCGCGCCGAGGTTCTTCGAGAAGGCCGGCTTCCGCCAGGTGAGCGTCAACAGCCTGCCGGAGAAGGTGCTCAAGGACTGCGCCGCCTGCCCGAAGCGAGAGCAGTGCGACGAGATCGCGCTGGTGCACGACGTCCCGGCGTCGAACGGACGATGAGCGCCGCGACCGCATCCACGGCCGCGGTCGCTCCCGGCATCGGCCCGGCGCCGATGCTCCCGGCCGGCTTCGCCGCCGCGACCGCGTCGGCCGCGATCAAGAAGCCCGGGCGCGACGACATGGCGCTCCTGCGCTGCCCCGGGGGAGCGACGCTCGCGGCCGTCTACACCACGAACCAGGTGTGCGCGGCACCGGTGCAGCTGAGCAGGCGCCACCTCCGCGAGAGCCGCGGCCACTGCGGCGCGCTCCTCGTCAACTCGGGCTGCGCCAACGCGGCGACCGGCGAGCGCGGGATGGCGGCGGCGGTCGAGCTTGCCGACGCGGTCGCGCGCGCCTGCGACGTCGCCGCGGTCGCGGTGCAGCACAACTCGACGGGCGTGATCGGCGTCCAGCTGCCGCTCGACCGGATGCTCCCGCAGGTCGCGCCGATGGCGGCCCGCGCTGCGCACGGCAGCATCGAGCCGTTCGCGCGCGCGATCATGACGACCGACACCCACCCGAAGTGGGCGTCGCGCACCGTCGAGCACGCCGGGCGGCGCTGCACGGTGGTCGGCTGCTGCAAGGGCGCCGGCATGATTCACCCGAACATGGCCACCATGATCGGCGTGCTGCTGACCGACGCGGCGGTCGGGCCCGCGGAGCTCGACGGACACCTGCGCGCGGCCGTGGAGCGGAGCTTCCACAGAATCTCGATCGACGGAGACACCAGCACCAACGACAGCGTGTTCGCGCTGGCGTCGGGCGCGGCGGGCGAGGGCTTTCCCGCGGAGTCGCTGTGCCGCGCGTTCACCGAGGCGGCCCGGGACCTCGCCCTGATGGTCGTGCGCGACGGCGAGGGCTACGAGCGCGGCATCCACGTCCGCGTGACGGGCGCGGAGTCGGACGCGGACGCGCTGACGGTCGCGAAGACGGTCGCGTCGAGCCTGCTGGTCCGCTGCGCGGTGACGGGCGGCGACCCGAACTGGGGCCGGATCCTTGCCGCGGCGGGGCGCGCGGGCGTGCGCGTCGACATCGCGGAGCTCGAGCTGGCGGTCGGCGGCACCAAGCTCTTCTCGCGGGGCGCACCGGCGGACACGCCGCTCGCGGAGCGCGAGGCCGCGTTCCGGCGGGGGATGGTGGAGGTGCACCTCGACCTCGGTCGCGGCACCGGCGCCGACGAGTTCGTTTCCTGCGGGCTCACCAAGGCCTACGTGGAGCTGAACGCGGACTACACCACGTGACGGAGCGGCGCCGGTCGGCCGGCCGGACCCCGCGGGCCGCCGCGGCGGTCAGAACTGCCGCAGGAACCGTGCGTCGTTCTCGAAGAGCCAGCGGATGTCGCTGATGCCGTAGCGGCGCATGGCGATGCGCTCGATGCCCAGGCCGAAGGCGAACCCGGTCCATTCCTCCGGGTCGACGTCCACTGCCTTGAGCACGTTCGGGTCCACCATGCCGCAGCCGCCGAGCTCGACCCACTTCCACTCGCCCTTGATGCGCATCTTCATGTCCACCTCGGCGCTCGGCTCGGTGAACGGGAAGAAGCTCGGGCGCATGCGCACCTCCGCACCCTCGCCGAAGTAGGCGCGCGCGAACTGGACCAGCGTCGTCTTGAGGTCCGCCATGGTCACGCCGCGGTCGACATGGAGGCCCTCGATCTGGTGGAACATCGAGTAGTGCGTGGCATCGTGCGTGTCGGGCCGGTACACGCGGCCGGTGGCGACCACCTTGATGGGGAGCGGGCGCGTCTCCATCGCGCGGATCTGCACGGTGCTGGTCTGGGTGCGCAGCAGGCGCTTCACGCCGCCCTGCTCGCCCATGTAGAAGTTGTCGGTCGCGTCGCGCGCCGGGTGGCTCTCGGGGATGTTGAGCGCCGTGAAGTTGTGCCACTCATCCTCGACCTCGGGGCCTTCCGCGAGCGTGAATCCCATGCGGCCGAAGACGTCGATGATCTCGTCGATGGTCCGGCTGAGCACGTGGCGGGTCCCCTCCGCGAGCGGCGTGCCGGGCTCGGTGACGTCCACCCACGGCCCGCCCGGACCGGCGGCCGCGCCGACCGCCGCGCGCCGCGCTTCGAAGGCCGATTCCAGCGCGGCCTTGAGCTCGTTGAGCCGCTTGCCGTAGGCGGGCTTCTCGTCCCTGGGGACGTCCTTCAGGCCGGCCATCAGGGCCTTGAGGCGCCCGTTCCCGCCGATCCAGGCGCTCCTCCATCCATCCAGCGACTCGGCGGTCGCGGCCGACTCGAGGGCGGCCAGCGCCTCGGTCTTGGTGGCGTCCAGGTCGGCGGGCATGCGGGCGGGAAGGATACGTCCCGGGCGCAGGGGGCGCCGCTGCCCCCGACGGCCGTACCCCACCCGCAACGAAAATGGGAAAATCAACCCGGGGTGATTTTCGCGGCCTTCTCGCGGGCCTTCTTGGCGAAGGCCGTGCGCTTGTCGGCGTTGCCGCGGCGGGTCGACTTGCGGCCCTTGACCTGCGGACCCTCCTCGTTGCCGACGAGCTGCAGGACCACCAGGTCGGTCGCGTCGCCGAGGCGGCGCTTGTCCAGCTTCACGATGCGGGTGTAGCCGCCGGCCCGGTCCTTGTAGAGGGGCGCGACCTTCGCGAGGAGGTGCTGGATCAGGCGGGGCGCCTTGCGGAGCTCGCCGAAGCGGTTGAACTCGATCTCGTCGGCCGCCGGAAGCTCCCAGAGCCGGCTCTGCGCCGCCTTGGTCTCCTCCTTGGTGTTGGGATCGGCCACCCAGGCGAACACCTTGCGGTCCGTGAGCCGGGAGGTGAGCTCGCGCCGCGCGGCCAGCGACGGCCGCTTGGCGATGGTGATGAGGTGCTCGACGAAGGGCTGCACGGCCTTTGCCTTCGGGAGCGTCGTGGTGATCTGACCGTGCTCGAGCAGGCCGGCCGCCAGGTTGCGCAGCATGGCGCGGCGGTGGTCCGTCTTGACGTTCAGCTGATATCCGGCGATGCGGTGACGCATGGTGGTTTCCTTTCGGTGTCGCGCTCAGGGCGCCTGCGGGGGCACGAAGCCCTCGGGAAGCGGCATGCCCAGGGCCAGGCCCAGGCTCTCGAGCTTGTTCTTGACCTCGCGCAGGCTGGTGCGGCCGAACGCCCGCAGCTCGAGCAGGTCGTTCTCCGTCTTGGAGACGAGGTCGCACACGAAACGCAGCTTGCCGCCCTCGAGGCAGTTGCTCGCCCGGACCGACAGGTCCAGGTCGGCCAGCGGCATGGCCAGCTTCTCGAAGAGGACGAGGTCCTTGTCCTGCTCCTTGGAGATGTCGGCCGGGACGACCTCGTTGCCGAGGGCGTCGTACTGCACGAACGGGTTGAGGTGCTTGCGAAGGATCTTGGCGGCCTCGACCATCGCCATGTCCGGGGACACGGTGCCGTCGGTCCAGACGTCCATGATCAGCTTGTCGTAGTTGGTCCGCTGGCCGACGCGGGTGTCCTCGACGCGGAAGCGGACGCGCTGCACCGGGCTGAACATCGCGTCGACCGCGATCTCGCCGAGCACCTGCTCCTCCTGCATGCGGTTCTGCTCGCTTGCGGGCAGGTAGCCGCGACCGCGCTGCACCGTGAACTCGACGGCGAAGTCGCGCTTGGCGGTCAGCGTGGCGACGACCTTGTCGGGGTTGAGGATGGTGATCGAGGGATCGCACTCGATCAGCTCCGCGGTGACCTCGCCCGGGCCCTCGGCCATCAGGCGCATGGTCTTGGGGCCGTCGGCGTCGAGGTCCATCGCGACCACGAGGCCCTTGATGTTCAGGATGACGTCGGTGACGTCCTCGAGCACGCCCTCCATGGTGGAGAACTCGTGGGACACGCCCGCGATCTTCACCTTGGTGACCGCCGCGCCCTCGAGGCTCGAGAGCAGCACGCGGCGGAGGCTGTTGCCGATGGTGGTTCCGAAGCCGCGCTCGAACGGCTCGGCGACGAAGCGGCCGAACGTCGGGGTCGCCGAACGCTCTTCCTTGACGACACGGTAGGGGAGTTCGAGTCCACGCCAGCGAACGTGCATGATCAGTCTCCAGTCTGGTCCGGCAGGACCTCGGGCTTGGGACGCGCAGGGCGACCGGCCCATCGTGAGGAACCCTGGCCTGAATCGGGGACGCCCCTCCGCTGCCGGTGCCGGCGGGGCTCCCCTGCTGTGGCGCAGGGACGGATTCGGTGCCGCGTCAGACGCGGCGCTTCTTGGGCGGACGGCAGCCGTTGTGCGGGATCGGCGTGACGTCCTCGATGGTGGTGACCTTCAGTCCCGCGGCCTGCAGGGCGGTGACGGCGCTCTCGCGGCCCGGGCCGGGGCCCTTGACGCGCACCTCGACCTCCTTCATGCCGACGCGGCGCGCCTTGCCGGCGGCCTTCTCGCTGGCGCGGCTGGCCGCGAACGGCGTGCTCTTGCGGGCGCCCTTGAAGCCGACGCTGCCGGCGGAGTCCCACGAGATGGTCTCGCCGTTGACGTCGGTGATGGTCACCATGGTGTTGTTGAACGACGCGTTGACGTGGACCACGCCCTTCGTGACGCTCTTGCGGACCTTCTTCTTGCTTGCCATGTCTGCGTTCTCCTTGCGGTGCGGTCAGGCTGCGCGGGGGCGGATCAGCCCTTCACGCCCTTCTTGCCGGCCACGGTCTTCTTGCGGCCCTTGCGGGTGCGGGCGTTGGTGCGGGTGCGCTGGCCGCGGACGGGGAGGTTCTTGCGGTGGCGCTCGCCGCGGTAGCTCTTGGTGTCCTTCAGGCGCTGGATGTCCTGCTGGATCTGGCGGCGGAGGGCGCCCTCCACCGGATGGCTGGCGTCGATCTCGGCGGCGATCGCGGCGATCTCCTGGTCGTTCAGCTCGTTCGCCCGGCGCTCGCCGTCGATGCCGACCTTCTTGAGGATGGCGTCGGAGACCTTCGGGCCGATGCCGAAGATGTAGCGGAGGGAGAAGCGGATCTTCTTCTTCTCGGGGATGTCGATGCCTGCGATGCGGGGCATGGTTCGTGTGCTCCTGTGGTCTGCGGTGGTGCGCGGGCGCCGGGCTCAGCCCTGGCGCTGCTTGAGGCGCGGGTTCTTCTTGTTGATGACGAAGCGCTTGCCCTTGCGGACGACGATCTGGCAGTCCATGGTTCGGCGCTTGATGCTGCTGCGGACCTTCATGGGGTTTCCTCGTGGTGCCTGGTGGTTCGGGTGTTCGGGTGGTTCAGAAGCGGTAGACGATGCGGCCCTTGGACATGTCGTAGGGGCTGAGCTCGATGGTGACCTTGTCGCCGGGGAGGATGCGGATGAAGAACTTGCGCATCTTGCCGCTGACGTAGGCCAGGATCTCCTGGTTGTTCTGGAGCTTCACCCGGAACATCGCGTCCGGGAGGGCCTCCACGACCTCGGCGTCGAGCGTGATCTTGTCTTCCTTCGCCATGTGCTGATCAGCCCTGCGGGCCGCGGCCTCCGTGGACGTTGGCGGGTGCGGAACCGGCGCGGGTGACCGCGTCGGCGTGCGGCGCGCGGCGCCGCGTGAGGATTCGCGGCCCCGAACGGGTCACCGCGACGGTGTGCTCGACGTGCGCGGCCACCAGGCCCTGCGCGATGCGGACGGTCCAGCCGTCCGCGGCGGCGTGCGAGGGGACGCCGGCCAGGCAGCCGTCCG
>JBILFU010000082.1:0-7546 GCA_044351405.1 Phycisphaerales bacterium | reverse complement strand
GGCCGTGCGGGATGCCCTGCGGGTGCACGGTGATCGAGCACTGCTCGATGCCCTTGCGCGCCTTGTAGTTGCCCTCGACGTAGTAGAGGATCTCGTCGCTGTCGAGGTTCGAGTGGTTGTACGGGACGGGAATCGCGTCCGGGTGGAAGTCGAGGAGCCGCGGGCAGAAGCTGCAGATGACGAAGTTGTGCCCCTCGAACGTCTGGTGGATCGGCGGCGGCATGTGCAGCTTGCCGACGATCGGCGCGAAGTCGTCGATGTTGAAGCAGTAGGGGTAGTAGCAGCCGTCCCAGCCGACCACGTCGAGCGGGTGGTAGGTGTAGGCGTACGAGTGCACCAGGTCGCGGGCCTTGATGCGCACCTCGTACTCGCCCTTCTTGTCGAAGGTGAGCGGAAGTTCCGGCAGGCGCAGGTCGCGCTCGCAGTAAGGCGAGTGCTCCAGGAACTGGCTGGTCCGCTTGCTCACGTACCGCGGCGGCGGGCCGATGTGGCTGCCGTTGGCGGTCTCGAAGACCACGAAGCGGGGACCGGGCTCGCCGGGCTTCTGCTTGTCGAAGGCGATCCTGTACGTGATTCCCTTCGGGATCACGATGTAGTCCTTCGGCCCGAACCTGAGGGTGCCGAACGTGGTCTGCACCGTGCCCGAGCCGAAGTGCACGAAGAGGCACTCGTCTCCCATGGCGTTCTTGAAGAAGTAGTCCATCTTCTCCGCCGGGACGCACATGGCCATCTCGACGTCGGAGTTGCCGAACAGCACGACGCGGCCGGTGACCGGGTCGCCCTTCGGGGGCATCGCGGCCAGCTTGAGGTGGCGCATGCGCATCACGTCCTGCTCGATGTACTCGGGCTTGGTGCCGTAGAGCGTCTTCCAGCCGATCACCTGCGTGGGCGGGTTGATGTGGTAGAGCGTCGAGGTCGGGCCCACGAAGCCCTCCGTCCCGAAGACCTCCTCGCTGTAGAGGGCGCCGTCCGGGCGGCGGAACTGCACGTGGCGCTTCGCGGGGATCTGGCCGAGCTTCGTGTAGTACGGCATGGCGGCGGGTAGTGTATGAGCGTGGAGCGGGAACCGCCGTCGATCCTCGCGGAGCGCACGGGCTGGCGCGTCCTCGCCAAGCCCGCGGGATGGCATTCCGTGGCGCGGGGCGGGGCGACGGACGGAGAGGCCGACGCGGGTTCCTCGGCCCCCACCATCGAGAACTGGCTCCGCGAAGCGCATCCCGAGCACGCGGCGCTGCCGGAGGCCGGGCTGGTGCACCGGCTCGACCTCGGCACGTCGGGCTGCCTTCTCGCGGCGCGCACCCTGGCGGAGTACGAGCGCCTGCGCACGGCCGTCGGCAGCGCCGCCGGCGCGCGGAAGACGTACCTGGCGCTCGCTCGCACCGGGATCGCGGAGGAGGGGAGCTTTCGGCTCTACTTCTCGAGCCGCCACAAGGGTTCGCGAAAGGTCACCGTGGCGCGCGAGGGCGATGCTCCGGAGTGCGGCCGCTGCCGGTGGCGCGTGCAGGCGCGCGCGGTGGACGGGGCGCACGACGTCGTCGAGGTGGAGCTCGTCGGGCGCGGCCGCCGCCACCAGATCCGCGCGGGACTCGCGTGGCTCGGGCATCCGCTCGCGGGCGATGCGCTCTACGGAGGCGCCGCCGCGGCCGGCGAGCATCCGGCGCTCCATGCCTGGCGCATCGAGGTGGACGGCGAGACGGTCGAGTGCCCGGCGCCCGCGCGGTTCCGCGCGTGAGCGGTCCGGTCACGCCTCCCACCGCTCCCAGCGCGCGCGCACGCGGGGCTTGCGAAGGAACACGGCGAGGACGATCGGGAAGATGGTGCCGAGCGCAGCGGCCCCGACCGAGCCGGCGTAGCTGAATGCGGTCGGCTCACGAGCCGCCTCCGCCTCCGCGCGCATCTCGGCGGTGACCTTCCCGCCGTTCTTCTCCGCATAGTCGAGCTGCGCGTGGGCGATCTCGGCACCCCATTCCGCACCCGGGCGGGTCATCAGGACATTGACCGGAAGGAGCACGGCGGTGAGCACCAGCGACACGGTCGCGTAGCGAAGCAGCAGCCGAGGCCCCCCGGGACGGTTCCGGAGCGTGCCGATCCCCCCGACGAGCTGCGCGATCGACAGCGCGATCCCGACCAGGCTGCCCGCGACCGTGGCAGCAAGCAGGACCCACGGAGGAGGCGGAAACTCCATGCCGGTCATCCGGGCGACCACGGTGCCGGACGCAAGCCCCATCATGCCGCAGCAGGAACCGAGCAGGCCGAGCGAGGAAAACGCGATCGACAGCCCGCCGATCCAACCGGGCCACGCCGCGGGCTGGTCGATGTCTGCGTCGGCTTGCGTGGGAGGTGCGAGGTTCATGCCCGTCAGGCTATCGGATCCCGGCGGCCGCATCGGCCGCGGCTCGGTACGGAGGCAGCGACGGCACCCCGGCGTAGCCCACACGGAGGAGCACCTCGTGCGGTCGACCGCTCCACGCGGGGTCGCGTGCCTCGATCTTCACCGCGCCCCGGCCGGCAAGCGCCCCGGCCGTCGCGGCGAGCGCCCCGATGGCAACGGGATCGGCCGCCACCGCGTCCCGCAGGTCGATTCGGATGCGGACGCCGATGCGGACCAGCTGCTCGTCGGTCGCGCGCCACTCGCAGCGGACGCCGGCAGGGGCGGCGGTGGTCGTTCCCTCCACCACGTCGGCAAAGTCGGCGCGGAGCCACGGCGCATCCTCGACCCTCAGCTCGACTGCGGCATCCGGCCGGTCCTCGAGGCCAGTTCCCGGGGCGGGTACCCCGGTTGCCGCCCACCGGACGGACGCGAGCTCGACGGATAGCGGCGCCGCCTCCGCCGCCGCAAGCCACGCGCGCACGGCGCCCTCCATCCGCCGCGGATGCGCGGGCGCCCCGAGCAGGTAGGCCCGCGCCGACCCGATGTTCGGGACGCGCAGCAGCGCGTCGTACAGCCCCAGGTCGCATTGCGCGTCGATGCGCGCGCGGGCGGCATCGGCGGCCGGGCCCGCTCCCGGTGCGGCGCGGTCCCAGCGAGCGGAGGACTCCCGCAGGTCGACGGCCGCGTCGTGCGCCTCCTGCCAGTCGGCCCGCTCGACGGCGGCGACGGCCCGGCGCAGCGTTCCCTCCCACGCGTGGAGCGCCTCGTCGCGGGCGCGGAGCGCCTCCCGAAGCGCGCGCACCCGGGCTTCCAGTTCGGCGCTGCCGGGCCGGGCAAGGTCCGGGTCGCGCTCGAGGCCCTCGCGCAGCGTGCGTGCGGCGGCTGCGTCCCGTGCGTCGGAGGCCTCCAGTTCCAATCCATCGATCCGGGCCGCCACGAGCCGGGCACGGGCGTCCGCCGCGCGCGAGGCGAGCTGCCGGAGGTCGGCCTCCTCCGTCCGCCGCGGGGGCGCGGGAAGCACGGAATCCATGATCGCCAGGTGGTCGCCCGCGGTCCGCGCGCGCCCGAGCGCGGCGCGCAGCGCGTCGATCGCCTCGTGGTTGCGCCGCAGGTCGGCGTCGAAGGCCTCGCGGCGGGCGCGGAGCGCGGCCGACAGTCGCTCGACGGCCGCGGCATCCGAGGAGGCCATGCCCCGGAGCCCCTCCGCCTCCGTGCCGATCCTCTCGATCTCGGAAAGCCGCTCCGCCCGCGCCACGCGGTCGAGGAGCCGCGACACCGCGCCGAGGAACGCGTTGCGCGACTCGAGCACCCGCGTGGCGTCGGTCACCGCACGATCGAGGGACGCGCGTGCCGCCGCAAGGCGGTCGGCGTCCGCAAGCCGCAGCCACGCGTGGCGCCACGCGGGGCCCGACTCCGCCTCACCGAGCGCCGCGCCGGCATCGCGCAGCCGGGCGATGGCGCCCGCCGGATCGCCGGATCGGAGCGCTTCCAGCCCGGCGGCCACCTCACGATCGGCAGACGCAAGCGCCGTGCGGTCGCGCGAGGCATCGAGCGCCACGCCCACGGCCGCCGCGGCCACGGCAGCCGCGGCCAGCCCCAGGGCGGCGAGCCGCGCGCGCGCCACGGCTCAGAGGTTGCCGCGCCGCGCCTGCTCGATCTCGAGGCTCTCGAAGAGCGCCTTGAAGTTGCCCTTGCCGAAGCTCTGGCTGCCGCGGCGGCAGATGATCTCGAAGAACAGGGTGGGGCGGTCCTGGAGCGGCTTGCTGAAGAGCTGCAGCAGGTAGCCCTCGTCGTCGGCGTCCACCAGGATGCCGAGGTCCTTGATCCGCTGGTGGTCCTCCTTGACGGCCGCGTGGCCGTGCTGGCGCAGCATCGCGTCGACCCGGGCCCACACTCCGTCGTAGTAGGCGTCCGGGATCGCCAGGAAGTCCACGCCGCGGCGGCGCAGCTCGGCGACGCTCGCGAGCTCGTCGTCGGTGCGCAGCGCGAGGTGCTGGACGCCCGGGGTCATGTCGTGCCACTCCAGGTACTCCAGGATCTGGCTCTTCCTCTTCCCAGCGGCCGGCTCGTTGATCGGGAACTTGATGAGCTGGTTGCCGCTCGCCATCACCTTCGACATGAGGGCCGAGTACTCCGTGGCGATGTCCTTGTCGTCGAAGTGCTTGAACATCGAGAAGCCGAGCACGTTCTCGTACCAGGCCACCCACTCGTTCATCTTGCCCTCGGCGACGTTCCCGACCGCGTGGTCGACGAACTTGAGGCCGCAGGGGTTCTGGCGGTTGAAGGCATTGAGCGCGAACTCGCCCGCCGGACGGAAGCCCGGCATGAAGGTCGCGCCGCGCTTGACGTCGGGCAGGGCATACGCGCCGGTGCGGCTCACGAAGCTGTGGACCGCGCGGCCGTAGGTATGGATGCCGGCCATCGTGACCGTGCCGCTGGCGTCCGAGCGAGTCACCGGCTCGTAGGCGCTCCTGCCGCCGTTGCGGACCGCGGCCTTCCACGCGGCCTCGGCGTCGAAGACGTTGAAGGCGATGTCCTTGATGCCGTCGCCGAAGCGGCGGAGCTCGTCCGCGGCCGGATGGTCCTTGGTGATCGGCGTCTCGAGCAGGAAGCGGATGTTCCCCTGCGTCAGCAGGTAGACGGCCGACTCGCGGTTGCCCGTGGTCAGGTCGCAGATCTGCTCCACCTGGAAGCCGAACGCCGACGCGTAGAAGTACGCCGCCTGCTTCGCGTTCCCGACGAAGAAGCGGACGTGGTCGACGTCGATCAGCGCGAGCGGATCCGTCGTGACCGAGGCGCGCGGGGCGGGGGCGGTGGTGGCGGTCGTCATCCCGCGAATGATATCCCGCCATGCAGCCCGCTACCATTCGGGCATGACGCGGACGACGCGCAGCGCCAAGCTCGAGACCGTGGAGCCGATCGGCAAGCGGGTACTCATCCGCAAGGACGAGGACAAGAAGGTCACCAAGGTCGGCATCCACCTGCCCGACAAGATCGAGATCCCGACCATCACCGGCCGGGTGGTCGCGATCTCGGCGGAGGTGGAGCGCGACGCCAACTACCCGATCGAGCAGTACGACCGCGTCCTCTTCAACCCGAAGCACGGGGTGCCCGTCGACTTCGAGGGCGACAACCGGCTCTTCGTGATCCCCGTCGAGGACATCGTCGCGGTGTTCCGCTCGGCGGGCGAGGCGAAGGACTGACCGGGTGGCGCGCGGCGCGGGCGATCCTCGCGCGGTGCGCGCCGCGCCGCCGATCGGGTGGTCGGCGCGCGTCCCGGGCTCCAAGAGCCTGACGAACCGGGCACTGGTGCTGGCGGCGATGGCACCGGGGGTCACCGTGCTCGAGGGCGCGCTCCGTTCGGCGGACACCGACGCGCTGGCGGCCGCGCTGACGGCGCTCGGCGCGGCGGTCGATCCAGTGGAGCCCCGGGCCGGTGATCCGGTGCAGCGCGGCGGATTCCGCGTGGCCGGCGTGGGCGGCGCATTCCCCGGAGGCGCCGACGTGCGCGTCGACCTTGGCGACGGCGGGACGCCGACGCGCTTCATGCTGGCCGTCGCGGCATTTGCGCGCCGCCGGGTCATCGTCGACGGAAGCCCACGGATGCGCGAGCGCCCCGTTGCCGACGGCGTTCGTCTGCTGCAGGACCTCGGCGTGTCCGCGTCGTGGGCGGGCGAGCCCGGCCGCCTCCCGGTGCTGGTGGACGGATGCGCCGGCCCGCCGGCGGGCGGCGTCCTTCGCGTCGGCGCGCTCGCAAGCAGCCAGTTCGTCAGCGCGCTCCTCCTCCTCGCGCCCTGGATGCGCGAGGGGCTCGAGGTGCGGTTCGACGAGGCACCGGTCAGCCGCTCCTACGTCGACCTCACCGTGGAGGAGCTCCGTCGCCGGGGCGCGCGGGTCGACGAGCTGGCGGGCGCCGACGGCCGCATGCGCTCCGTGCGCGTCGCGCCGGGAGCGCCGGTCGCGCGTCCGGTGCACCCGATCGAGCCCGACGCGTCGAGTGCCCTGTACTGGGCCGGGGCCGCGGCCCTCGTGCCGGGAAGCGACGTCCTGCTCGAGGGGCTCTCCGCCGCGTCGCGGCAGCCGGACGTCCTGGCGATCGAGCGGCTGGGGACGCAGGGCGCGGGCGTGCTGGACGCCGGTGGGGCGCTCCGCGTCCGCTGCCGTGCCTGCGCGGGCGATCCGTCGCCGCCGCTCGCGGGAATCCGAGCGGACCTCGGGCTGTGTCCCGACGGCGCCCTCATGCTGATCGCCGCCGCCGCCGCGGCGGACGGCCCGTCGCGCTTCGAGGGACTCGGGACGCTGCGCGTCAAGGAGAGCGACCGGCTGGCGGCGATGGCCGAGGGGCTCGGACAGGTGGGCGCCGCGGCCCGCATCGGCGCATCGTGGATCGAGGTCGACCCGATCCCGGCCGGGCACGCGGTCGATGCGTTGATCGATCCGCACTCCGACCACCGGGTGGCGATGAGCTTCGCGATCCTCGGACTGCGCACGGGCGGCATCCGCATCGCGGATCCCGGCTGCGTGGCGAAGAGCTACCCGGGGTTCTGGCACGCGCTCGAGCGGTGCGAGCGCGGCCGCGGCTGACGGCGCCGACCCTGCACGGCAGGGCGGCCTCGCATAGCCTCCGCGCAAATGGGAGCCTTCTGGCACTTCGCCGCCCGCCTCCTCAGGCACAAGGGCCAGCTGGCCGCGGCACTCGCGCTCGCGATGGTGTCGGCGGGCGGGCTGGGCGCGGGCCTCATGGCGCTGGCGCCCGTGCTCGAGGTGCTCCTGAAGCGGCGAGAGTCGCTGGGCGGGTGGATCACCGAGCACGCCCCCTGGGTCCCGGCGGGAGTGGTGAGCATGCTTCCCGACGATCCCTTCATGGGCGTCGTGGTGGTGTTCGCGGGCCTCCTGGCGCTCACCGCGGTCGGCGCCGCGGCCAACTTCGGCCACCAGTGCCTCTCGCTGACGCTCTGCACGCGGGTGGTCGCCGAGATCAGGCACGACATCTTCAAGCATGCCGTGAACCTGCCGCTTGCGGTGGTCAACCGGCGCGGGGCCTCGGAGTTCGTCAGCCGCACGCTCCGGGACAGCGCCGAGGTGCAGCGCGGCATGCTCGCGCTCACCGGGAAGACCGTCGCCCAGACCACGAAGGGGCTGGCGGCCTTCGGCGCGGCCATCTGGTTCGACTGG
>JBILFU010000081.1:0-7756 GCA_044351405.1 Phycisphaerales bacterium | reverse complement strand
GCAGCAGCGCCGGGATGCGGATGCCCGCGATCTCGGTGCCTTCCACCGCCAGGTCGCGGAACTGCAGGTAGCGGCGCTGCTCGGTCGTGGTCTTCTCCAGCCGGTCGATGGTCTCGTAGATCTGCGCCAGGCTCCGCGTGTCGGTCGCGCGGAAGTACTGGCCGCCGGTCTTGGCGGCCATCTCCTTGAGGAGCCTCTCGTCGATGCGCACCGGGACCGGCACGAGCTGCGTTCCGCCGAACGGCGTCTGCATCGGGTAGGGCGCCTCGCCGACGGTGCCCATGCCGACCGCGTAGAGCGTGATGCCGTTGGTCCGGCAGATCTCGGCGGCGGTCATCGGGTCGATGTCGCCCGCGTTGTTCTCGCCGTCGGTCAGGAGAACGATCGCCTTGCTCTTGGGCTTCGGAAGGTCGCTGCCGCGGTCCGTCGCCTCGCGGAGGCGCTCGGCGGCCAGCGCCACGGCCTCGCCGATCGCTGTCCCGTCCTCGGCGCGGGTGCCTGCGACGTCGGTCCCTTCGAGCACCTGCACCAGGTAGTCGTGGTCGAGGGTGAGCGGGCAGACGCTGTCGGCGTACCGCGCGAACGCGATCAGGCCGATCAGGTCCCCGGGCCGGCCCGCGAGGCCGTCGCCGCCGAGGATGAACCGTCCCGCCACGTCCTTGAGCGCGGTCAGGCGGTCCGCGCGCCGGCCGTCCTTCTGGAAGTCCATCGCGAGCATCGAGCTCGAGCGGTCGACGACGATCTCCATCGCCACGCCCTCCACGAAGACGCGCGTCTGCTCGTTGGCCTTGATCGGGCGCGCGATGCAGACGGCGAGCACCGCGAGCGCCGCCGCGCGCAGCGCGGCCGGCAGCCACCAGGTGCGCGAGACCGGCGTGCCGCCCGCCGCCCGCAGCGCCGGGGCCGACGGGTAGCCGATCGTGGCGCGCGAGCGCGGCCGCAGCAGCGGCAGGAGCGCAAGCGGCACCGCAAGGAGGAGGAGGAGCCACCAGGCGCTCGACTCGTGGAAGCCGGTCACGGGCGGCCTCCGGCGGAGGACGCCGTGGCCGTGGCCGTGGACGCAGCGCCCGCATTCCCGGAGTCGCGCCCGGCATCCGCGTCCCCCTCGCGCGGCGCGGTCGCCTCCACGAACTCGCGCATCGAGCGCATCGCGCCGTCGCACGCGTCCGCGGGCGGGCGCGCCGCGGCGAACTTGACCATGTCCGCGGTGCGGAGGAACGCGCCCAGGCGGCGCTCGTGCTCGCCCGCCAGGTCCGGATGGTGCCGCGCCTCGCGGAGGAACTCCTGCGTGGTGCGGTCCGGCGCCGCGATCGCGAAGCGTCCCTCGACGTAGGTGCGCACGATGCCCGAGAGCCGCACGAAGAACTCGTCCACCTCGCCCCGCGCGGGGAGCGCGTCGGCCTCCAGGCGGTCGAGCTCGCGGCGGGCGAGTTCCGCGGGCGGCAGGGGCGGGGCCTCCGGCGCGGCATGCCCGCGGCGCCGCAGCCACCAGACGAAGGCGAGCGCCGCCGCGGCGAGCGCCGCCGCGGCCGTCCACCACTTCCAGCCGTCCCCGGGCATCTCGACCGGTCCGCGGATGTCCGAGGCCAGCTCCGTCAGCGGGATGTCCTTCCCCACCAGGGACGCAAGCTCCACGGGACGAACCGGGATCGTCGCCGTCCGCACGGAGCCGTCGGGCAGGGTCGCCTCCACCTTCATCTCCGGAAGTTCGGGCGCGCCCGCGTCCCAGCCGACGAGCTCCGCCTCCAGTTCGGCGACCCCATCCTGCGGGGGCGCGGCGCGAACGGCGCGCACGTCGAAGGGGCCGAGCGTCCGGTCGAGGGCCGGCAGCCGGATCTGCGAGCCGGCGGGCGCGGTCGCTCGGATCCGCATTCGGAGCGGCGCGCCCGGCTGGAAGCGATCGGCATCCACCGTCCGCTCCGCGCGGAGGTCGCCGTCGGCCGCCTGCTGGGGAAGGGCCGGCCCGGCCAGGGCCGCCGCCGCCAGCGCGCACGCGGCTGCGACGCATGCGGGCGCGGCGGTCCGGAAGCGCCTCACCGTGCCCTCCTTGCCTCGCGCCGGCGGAAGAACGCGGTGAGCGGCTCGACGAAGTCGCCGCCCGTCTCCACCCGGATCGCCTCCGCGCTGAGGCGCCGCAGCGTGTCGTCGAGCAGCGCCTCCTCTGCGGCGGCGAGCCGTGCGAAGCGCTCGCGCACGCGCCGCGACCCGAGGTCGACCACGATGCGCTCGCCCGTCTCCTCGTCCTCGAACTCCGCCAGGCCGACGTCGGGGAGCTCGCGCTCGCGCCGGTCGCGCACCAGCACCGGGATGACGTCGTGCCTCATCCGCGCGATCCGCAGCGCGTCCTCCCACGGCTCGCGCCCGTCGGCAAGCGTCGCGGGCGAGCGCCAGTCGCTGATCACGAACACCACCGCGCGCCGGCTGAGGATCCGGTTCGCCTCCTCGACGGCCGCGCCGATGTCGGTGCCCCGGCTCCCGGGCTCGAAGGCGAGCAGGTCGCGCACGATGCGCAGCACGTGGCGCGGGCCCTTGCGCGGCGGCACCACGCGCTCGACGCGGTCGGTGAAGCAGATCAGCCCGACACGGTCGTTCGAGCGGATCGCGCTGAAGGCGAGCGTCGCCGCGATCTCCGCGGCGAGCTCGCGCTTGAGCTGCGCGTGCGTCCCGAAGGCGAGCGACCCGCTCAGGTCCACCGCGAGCATCACGGTGAGCTCGCGCTCCTCGCGGAACAGCTTGACGTGCGGGAAGCCGGTGCGCGCGCTCACGTTCCAGTCGATCGAGCGCACGTCGTCGCCGTACTGGTACGGGCGCACCTCCTCGAACTCCATGCCGCGCCCCTTGAACGCGGAGCGGAACTGGCCGGCCAGGACATCGCTCACGAGCCGCGAGGTGCGGATCTCGATCCGGCGGACCTTTCGCAGGAGCTCGGAGGTCTGCATGGCGCGGTCAGGGGACGGGGACGTGCTCGAGGAGCGCGCGCACCACGTCGTCCTGCGTCCTCTCGAGCGCCTCGGCCTCGTAGCTCAGGCCCAGGCGGTGGCGGAGCACCGCGGGCGCGACGTCCTTGACGTCCTGCGGCACCACGAAGCCGCGGCCGTCGAGGAACGCCTTCGCGCGCGCGGCCTGCACGAGCGCGAGCGTCGCGCGCGGCGAAGCCCCGTACTGGACGAGGTCCTTCACCGGCACCTTGAAGGCGCCCGGGTCCCGGCTCGCGCACACGAGCGACACGATGTAGTCCTTGATGCTGTCGTCGACGTGGATGGCGTCGACGATCTCGCGCGCGGCGCGGATCTGCGCGGGCTCGAGCACCGGGCGCACGGTGACCTTCTGCGTCGTGCGCGACATGCGGTCGAGGATCTGCCGCTCCTCGCCGCGCGTCGGGTAGGTGATGACGAGCTTCAGGAGGAACCGGTCGACCTGCGCCTCGGGCAGCGGGTACGTGCCCTCCTGCTCGATCGGGTTCTGCGTGGCGAGCACGAGGAACGGGTCGTCCATGCGGAACGTCTCGCCGCCGATCGTCACCTGCCGCTCCTGCATCGCCTCGAGGAGCGCGCTCTGCACCTTGGCCGGCGCGCGGTTGATCTCGTCGGCGAGGACGATGTTCGCGAAGATCGGTCCCTTCTTCACGCTGAACTCGTGCGTGGCGGGGCTGTAGACCATCGTGCCGATCAGGTCCGAGGGCAGGAGGTCCGGCGTGAACTGGATGCGGTGGAAGGTGGTCCGCACCGCCGCCGCGAGCGTCGCCACCGCGGTGGTCTTCGCCAGGCCCGGCACGCCCTCGATGAGCACGTGGCCGTTGCAGAGGAGCCCCGTCAGGAGGCCGTCGAGCAGCTCCTCCTGGCCGACGATGACGCGGCCGAGCTCCTGCTTGAGGAGGGCGAACGGCGGGTGGGCCGCCTTCACCTGCTGCTCGATCGCTCCGATGTCCTGGGTGGTGATGTTCGTCATGGGAGGAAAGAGGATATTCGGTCACCAGCCGTAGGCATGGACGATCGCCTGCGTGCCGGAACGGGCATGCCCGCCGGCCGCGAGCGCGGCGTATGCGCGCTCGGCGGCAGCGGTGGTGCGGAGGTCGAGGCCCAGCGACTGCGCCTCATCGAGCGCGATACGAAGGTCCTTGACGAAGTGTTCGACGAAAAACCCGGGCGCGAAGTCGCCCTTCAGCACCCGGGGGGCGAGGTTCGCGAGCGACCAGCTCGCGGCCGCGCCGCCGCCCACGGATTCGAGCACCGTGGCGGGGTCGAGGCCGGATCTCCGGGCGTAGGAGAGCGCCTCGGCCAGCCCCAGCATGGTGCCCGCGATCAGGATCTGGTTCACCATCTTGGCGTGCTGGCCCGCGCCCGGGCCGCCCTGGCGCACGATGGTCTTCCCGAGCCGCGCGAGGAGCGGTCGGGCGGCCTCGAAGGCGTCCGGGGTGCCGCCGCACATGATGGAGAGCGCGGCGTTGCGGGCACCCACGTCGCCGCCCGAGACGGGTGCATCGAGGGCTCCCGCGCCGCGGGCCGCGGCCGCCTCCGCGATCCGGCGGGCGAGGGCGGGGCTGCTCGTCGTGAAGTCGATGACGAGCGGCGGGCAGGCGGCGGCCGCGAGGATGCCGTCCGGCCCCAGGAAGACCTCCTCGACGTCCGAGGGCAGCCCGACCATCGCGCAGACAACGTCGGCGCCCTCCGCGGCCGCGCGCGGCGAGGGTGCCCAGGTCGCGCCGGCATCGAGGAGCGGACGGGCGCGGTCTTCGGTGCGGGTGTGGACGACGAGCGGGTGCCTGGCCGCGAGCAGGTGCCCGGCCATCGAGCGGCCCATGACCCCGGTGCCGATCCAGGCGATGCGCGGAAGTGCCATGCGGGAAGCCTAGTTCGCATGCGAGGGTGCCGATAAGCGCCGGAGCGTCCCGCTTGCGGCGAGCGGGGTCCCGGCTACACTGCGCGGCTCGGCGCAGCGACCCTGTGCCCGGAGACCACCCATGTCCACAATCGCTCCCACCGGCACCGTCCACTTCACCGTCACCGCCGTCCCGGCCGAGGCCCGTCGCAAGCAGACGATCCTCCGCCTGATGCGCATGAACGCGGGCGTCCAGGGCGCGCTGAACCGCCTGAAGCGCGAGCGCCTGCGCTCCGGCAACCGCCGCACCGCGCGCGCCGGCCGCATCTGGCTGGCCCGCGAGGAGTGCACGCGCGTGGTCGCCGTGACGAAGGGCGCGACGTTCACCCTCCGCATGACCCCGCAGGTCGTGGCGGACGTCAGGAGCGTCGAGAAGTACCTCCAGGCCAAGGCCGGCTGAGCCGGGCGGCCATGACGATCTTCATGGCGCTGTGCGCGGGGCTGGGGCTCGCGGCCGCGTGCGGCCTGCGGGTGTTCCTGCCGCTCTTCGTGGCGTCCATCGCCGTCCGGGCCGGGTTCCTCGGCGTCGGCGCCCACTTCGACTGGCTCGGCTCCAACGCCGCGATCGTCCTCTTCGGCACCGCGACCGTCGTCGAGGTGGCCGGCTTCATGGTGCCCTGGGTCGATCACGTGCTTGACCTCCTTGCCGCGCCGCTCGCGGCGGTCGCGGGCGCGGTGCTGATGACCAGCCAGCTCCTCGGTGCCACCGCCGGGACCGGCGATGCCGTCGAGCCGCTCCTCCACCCGGCCGTGGCGTGGGGCCTGGGGATCGTGGTCGGCGCGACGACCGCGTCGGGCGTCGAGGCCGCATCGATCGCCGGCCGGCTCTCGAGCTCCGTGCTGACCATCGGCTGGCTGAACCCGATCTACGGGATGGTCGAGACGGCGCTGTCGCTCGCGGTGACCCTGCTCGCGGTCGTGGTGCCGGTGCTCGCGGGACTGCTGGTGCTCCTGCTCCTTCCCGTCCTGGCGGCCGCGGTCTGGCGAATCCTCGCCTGGCGTGCACGGCAGCGCCGCCAGCACGAGGCCAAGCTGCAGCGCGCCCGCGAGCGGATCGCCTACGCCATGAGCCACCACTCCCAGCGCTCCGGCGCCGCGCCGCAGGGCGGGCTCGGCCCGGACCCCGGGCAGCCGGGGCCCGGCTGACCGGGACTCACCGCGCGACGCACGCATGCCGGACTTCGACTCGATCTGCCGCGACTTCTGCGTCAACCAGAAGCTGACGCTGAAGATGGACCTGCCCGCCGCGCGCGAGCCGGTGCTCGACCTCTTCGGGCGGCTGCGCAAGGACCTGCCGCGGCTCTCCAGCCTGCAGCGCTACCCGGACGGCGAGGTCGCGCTGGAGAGCGGCGAGGACGAGCGCGACTTCCTGTGGGTGGCGATGCGCCAGCTGTCGCTGAAGAGCGGCTGGGTGAATCCCGGCTCGCTGGAGGAGGCCTACCGCATGCACCGGACGGTGCTCGAGGTGGCACCGTACTTCCTCTCGATCAGCCCGCTCGACGTGGACCACCTGGAGCTGGTGTACGCGTTCGACTTCGACTGCGACGGGAACCGCGACGAGGCGGTGCTCGACGCGCTGCTCGGCGGATCCGCGCTGGGCGAGTTCGCCGACACCTCGACGGACACCGTGCTGGACGCGCAGCCGTTCGTCGCGCTCGCGCTCTCGGACGCGCCGGACATGCACGTGTACCTGGAGGTGAAGACGCGCCTGCCGCGCGGCGAGACCGCGGTCACCCGCGAGGGCGCGGACCCGCTCAGCGTCATGCTCACCGTGCGGCGAACCGGGCCGGTGCGCGCGCTCGGTGACCTGCCGACGCACCTGGCGGCGCTCTCGGGCCACGGCGAGCGCCTGGTCGAGCAGCGGCTGATCCCTCGGGTGCTGGTGCCGCTGCGGGACCGGATCGCGCGCGGCTAGACCCGTGCCGGCCTAGCCGGGCACGGATTCAGCCGCGATCCAGCGCACCAGGCCCGCCGTGTCCGCGAGGGTCGGCACCACCAGGTCCGCGCCCGCCTCGCGCAGCTGGGCCTCGGTGAAGTGCCCGGTCGCCACCGCCAGGCAGCGCGCGCCCGAGTGGTGCGCGCAGTCGACGTCGTGCGGCGTGTCCCCGATGATCACCACGCGGTCGCCCGCGATCGGCCGCCCGGTGCGCTCCGCGAAGCGCCGCATCGCGACCGTCACCAGGCCGCGGCGGTCGGGCGCGTCTCCCGCCCACGCGTTCACCGTGAAGCGGTCCGGGTCGATCCCCGCGTGCCGCACCTTGAGCCTGCCCGTGAACTCGTAGTTCCCCGTCAGCAGCCCGACCGTCAGCCCGCCGTGCGCGAGCGTCGCGTCGACGAGCTCCCGCGCGCCGGGGTACGCGACCACCGTGTTGCGCTCTGCGAGCCGTCGCTCGAGGTGCGCGCCGTACGCGTCGCGGAACCGCCCGTGCGACTCGTCGCAGGTCGGGTAGCCGTGCACCGCTGCGAGGTCGCGCCAGATCAGCGTGTCGAGGCGGCCGTGGATGGAGACCTGCGTGAAGTCCGGCGGCGTCCCGTGCAGCTCGCCGAGCGCGGCGGTCATCGCGTGGATGCCCGCGCTCTGCGACTGGAGCAGGGTGCCGTCGATGTCGAAGAGGACCAGCATGGCTGCCTGCGCCGCGCGGCGCGCGCCGCTCAGCCGACCGCCGCGCAGACCTTGCGCGCCGCGTCGGTCAGGTCGGTCGCGGACTGCATCGTCGGCAGCTCGCCGCGCGCCGCGTCGAGGATCATCCGTGCCTCGGCGACGTTCGTGCCCTCCAGGCGCACGACCAGCGGCACCTTGAAGCCGACCGTCTTGGCGGCCGCGACGATCGCGCGCGCGATGCGGTCGCACTGCATGATGCCGCCGAAGATGTTGACG
>JBILFU010000115.1:0-6259 GCA_044351405.1 Phycisphaerales bacterium | reverse complement strand
CGATGAAGCTCGACCTCGACCTGTTCCGCCGGCTCTGCGAGACCCCGGGCATCCCCGGACGCGAGGAGCGCGTGCGCGCGCTCGTCGAGAAGACGGTGCTCGGCAAGGCGGGCGGCGGGATGTTCGACTCGTCGTACGTGGACAGCATGGGCTCGCTCATCTGCACGCGAAAGGCGACCAAGGGCGGGCGCGCGGGTCGCGGCAAGTCCGCGAAGGCAACCACCGTGCTGCTCGCCGCGCACATGGACGAGATCGGCTTCTACGTGCGGCACGTCGACGACCACGGCTACCTGTGGCTGAACGCGGCCGGCGGCTTCGACACGCGGAACCTGTTCGCGAGCCGCGTGCTCGTCGCGACGGAATCCGGCGACCTGCGCGGCGTCATGAACCCGGGCGGGAAGCCCATCCACATCTCGAGCGAGGCCGAGCGGACGAAGGTGCCGGGCGTCGAGGAGTTCTTCGTGGACCTCGGCATGGAGCCGGCGGAGGTGAGGAAGCGCGTCAAGGTGGGCGACTACGTGGTGCTCGACCAGCCGTTCCTCGAGACGCCGCTCAAGGTGGTGAGCAAGGCGCTCGACAACCGGATGGCGTGCTTCGTGGCGATCGAGGCGCTGCGCCGGATCGAGCGCAGGGGCGCGAGGCACGCGGCGGACATCGTGGTCGCGTTCTGCACGCAGGAGGAGGTCGGGCTGCGCGGCGCGACCACCGCGGCGAACCAGGTGGGCGCGGACATCGGCGTCGGGCTCGACGTGAACCTCGCGTGCGACACGCCGGGCGTGCCGGAGTCGCAGCGGGTGACCAGGCACGGCGACGGCGCGGCGGTGATGGTGCAGGACAGCAGCATGATCAGCGACCACGGGCTGGTCGAGGAGATCTGCGCCGTGGCGCGCAAGCACCGTATCCCGCACCAGCGGGCGATCCTGCCGCGCGGCGGCCAGGACGGCGCGGCGATCCAGCGCTCCGGCCGCGGCGCGCGCTGCGTGGCGCTCGGCGCGGGCACGCGCTACATCCACACGACCACCGAGATGATCCACAAGGCGGACCTCGAGGCCGTCATCGACCTGCTAGCCGCGTGGCTGCCGACCGTCGCGTGACGCGAAAATCACCCTGGAAAGGTTTTCCCATTTTCCGGCGCGCGATGCCGACGGCCGGACACGCAAAGCCCGGAAAATGGGAAAACCTTTCCAGGGTGATTTTCAGTGGCTCACCCGTCCCGCGGCGCCCAGCCCGAGGATCCCGCGCGCGAGCGCGTCCGCGGCATCCACCTGCGGCCGAGCGCGCAGCGCGTTCTCCATCTCGTCCCGCAGCCGGCCGTCCGACACGAGGGCAGCGAGCGGCTCGCCGATCGACGCCATGTTCGCCGCCGCGTCCAGCCGGTCGTGCGCGAGCACCGCGGCACCCGCCTCCACCAGCGGCCGCGCGTTCGCCTCCTGGTGCAGGTCGCGGTGGTACGGATAGGGCACGAACACCGTCGGCACGCCGTTCGCCTCCGCCTCCGCGACGCTGTTCGCCCCGGCACGGCTGAGCGCCAGTTCCGCGGCCCCCCAAGCCAATCCCATCTCGTTCAGGAACGGCAGCACCAGCGCCCGCACGCCGGCCCGCGCATACGCCGCGTCGAGCTCCGCGGCCGTCGGCGTGCCCTTCGGCCCGGCCAGGTGCAGCACCTGCCAGTGGTCGAGCAGCGCGCGGTGCTTCAGCGCAAAGGCGACCATGAAGGCGTTGAGGCTCGAGGCCCCCTGCGACGCACCGGTCACCAGGAGGCACGGCCGGACCGGATCCAGCCCCAGCCGTCCCCTGCACTCCGCCCGACCCGCCGGCGCCAGCGCGCTCCTGCGGATCGGCATGCCGACGATCGCCTCCGCGAACCCGGGCCGGCCCGGCGTGTCGCACGCGCTGATCACGCGATCGGCTCGGCGCGCCACCAGCCGGTTCGCAAGGCCGGGCGTCGCGTCCAGGTTCACGAGCGTCACCGGGATCCCCAGGCTCCGCGCCGCCGCGGTCACCGGTCCGGTCACGAATCCGCCGAGGCTCACCACCCGCTCCACCCGCTCCTCGCGCAGCACCCTCCGCGCAAGCTGCCGACCCGCCGCGTAGGCGCGCACGAACCGCCACAGACCCCGGGGCCGCCACGCGAAGCCCTCGGACGGGATCGCGCGGTGCTCGACCCCCGCCTCGCCGAGCATCTGCGCGTCGATCGCGCGCGTCGAGCAGAGGAACAGCGCGCGGACCTGCGGAGCGGCATCGTGCATGCGCTCGGCGATCGCCAGGCCAGGGCTCAGGTGGCCCCCCGATCCGCCGCCGGCGAACGCAATGGTCCTCGTCCGGCCGCTCATGCCGCCGGCACGGCCGGCGAACCCGCCGGCGCACGCTCCGCGAACGGATGCGGATCGTCCTCGCCCGGCACCGCAAGCCCCAGCTCCCGGCGGCGCCGGTCCGACGCCCGCTCCATGGCGACCAGCATGCCGAGCGAGAGGCAGGTCAGGATCCAGCCCGTGCCGCCGCGCGACATCAGCGGCAACGCGATGCCCTTCGTCGGCGCCAGGCCCGTCACGACGCACACGTTGATGAGCGCCTGCAGCGCCACGGTGAGCAGCACGCCGAACCCGAGCAGCTGCGAGAAGTTCGAGAGGAGCGGCCGCGCCGCGATCCCCGTCGGGTCACTTGGGGCCGTGGGCCCGACCGCGGGCGTCCCGGGACCCTCCGCCCGGCCGCCGCGGGCGGTCGCCGTGACGATCGCCACGCCGCACGCCACCAGCAGCACGTAGAGGGCCAACACCAGCAGCGCGCCGCCGAAGCCCAGCTCCTCGGCCACGATCGAGTAGATGAAGTCCGTCGTCGCCTCGGGCAGGTATCCGAACTTGAGCTCGCTGTTGCCGAGGCCCCGCCCGGCCATCCCGCCGCCCGAGATCGCCTCCATGGACTGGATGATGTGGTAGCCGATGCCGCGCGGATCCTCGTAGGGATTCAGGAACGCGGCAATTCGCTTCACGCGGTACGGGCTCGCGACCACCAGCCCGGCGAACGCGACGAGCCCGACCGGGGCCGCCACCGCGACGAACCGCCAGCGCGCACCGGCCGCCAGGAGCATCGCCAGCGCAACCAGCTCGATCAGCACGGCCGTCCCGAGGTCCTCCGCCGCGATCGCGGCACAGACCACGCTGACCGCCCCGAGCGGCACCAGGTAGCCCCACCGGAAGGTGCGCAGTCGGTCCCGGTGGCGGATGGCGTACCACGCCAGAACGACCGGGACGCCCCACTTGGCGACCTCGCTCGGCTGAAGGCCCACCGGGCCGATGCTGATCCATCGGAGCGCACCGTGGGACTCGCGGCCGATGCCCGGCACGTGCACCAGCGCGAGTGCCACCACCACCCCGGCCGCAACCCACGTGACCGGGGTCGCCCACCATCGCGCACCGGAACGCCCCAAACGGTCGACCGGCACCATCGCCCCCACCGCGAGGGCCGCGAGGGCCGCCACGGCGAACCAGGTGTGCTTCCCGAAGAAGACGGAGTCCGCGGTGGTCGGCGCGTCCCCCGCCAGGCTCAGGCTGGCGGAGTTGACCATCACGGTCGCCAGGACCAGAAGCCCGAGGACGGCAAGGACAAGCCCGTGACTGGCGCGCACCATGCCCCTCCATCGGCAGGCGGGCGCATGCGGCAAAAAAGAACGCCGCCGTCCCTTCGGACGGCGGCGCTTCGTTACCCAGTTGGCGCCCCTTCCAGGGCGGGGTCCCGGAGGACCCGGAGCGACTCAGGCGCGGCGGCGACGGCCGGCGGCCAGGCCCGCGAGGCCGACGAGCGCGATCGCGCCCGGAGCCGGCACGGGGAACGCGCTCTCCTTCTGCGACACGGCTCCGCCGACGTCCTTGATGGACGCGAAGGCCGAGAAGCTGAAGTCGACGCCGATCACCTTGTTGTTGCCCGCCACGACCAGGTGCGCGCACCAGATGCCGTAGGACGCGCCTGCGGCGCCCGACGCATCGGTGCGGGCGAAGCCGCCGGCCCACGCCGACATCAGCTCGGCGTTGTTGTCGACCGACGGCGGGTCGGCGGTGTACCAGCCCGCGAGGCTCGGGATCGCGGTCGCCGCGGCCGAGGCCGGGGTGGCGTTCCACGAGGTGCCCGTGAAGTTCGGGTCGGCGGTGCTGTTGGCGGAGGCGTAGTACTCGCCGCCGTAGGCGCCGCCCGCGAAGGTGCCGGCCGTCATGAAGCTGTCGTCCGAGGTGTTGCGGGTCGACGTGAAGCCGCTGACGTCGGGCTTCCAGGTCTTGGTGGCCAGGCCGGCCTTCTGGACGAACACGCCGTTGGAGGTGGTGTTGTAGACGTTGAGGAACTTGTCACCGGCGTTGTCGACGGCGGCGAACACGTCGATCACGGTGTTGGCGCCGACGTTGCGCGAGAACGCGACGAAGCCGGCGAATCCGGCGTCGGCAGAGGCGACGAGCGACGCAGCAGCGGTCGCGACGAACAGAGCGGTCTTCATGACACAAACCTTTCTTGGGGCTGATCGGGAAAGGGAACGGCGCGAGGACGAGGGGAACGACCCGCGCGCTGGGGAACGATTGAGTCCGCGGTCGTCAGCCTTGGCGACCCGACTCAGCACTCACCATGCCACGGCCCGGCAGGCTGGCAAGTGAATCCCTCGGTTCTTTTTGACGACTGAACGCGAGGGCGGCGGCCCGGCCTTCAGAACGCGCAAATTCAAGCCCCGCAACGGCTTGCGAGCCCGCAATCCCACAGGTTATTGGGCAAGTTCCCCGCGCAGGAGAAGCGGCTGGGCCGCCCGCAGAAGCACTTCGCGCACCGTGCCCAGCCGCGCTTGCGCGTCCTGCTCGTCCCGGGCGGGGACCGAAACGATCAGGTCTCCCATCGTGCGCCCGACGCTCTGCCACCGTGCCGGGTTCGGGCCCGAGTCAGGCAAGGACGCGCCCGCCACCCGCAGCTCCACCACCCCGGCCGGCGCCGCGATGGGTGCAGGCTGCGCCCCCCGCACGCCGTCGAAGAGCACCGGCACCCGCCGGCCCACCCACTGGGCATGCACCCGCGCGCTGGTCTCGGACTGAATCGCCAGGAGCGCGTTGTTGCGCCAGCGCTTCACCTCGTCCGGGACGTCGTCCGGGAATCGGTCGATCGCCGTGGTGCCAGGGCGCGGCGAGTACTTGAAGATGAAGTTGTTCTTGAACGGCAGACGCCGGACCAGCGAGCAGGTGGCCTCGAAGTCCGCGTCGGTCTCGCCCGGAAACCCGACGATGATGTCGCCGGCCAGCGTCGCATCGGGAAGGGTCTCGAAGACCCGCTCCACGAACTCCTCGTACTCGGCCACGGAGTAGCCGCGGTTCATGCGCGCGAGCACCGCGTCGCTGCCGCTCTGCGCGGGCGCGTGCAGGTAGCGGCAGATGCGCGGGCTGTCGCGCATGGCGGCAAGCACGTCGGGCCCGAAGTCGCGGGGGTAGCTCGTGACGAAGCGCAGGCGCTGGATCGCGGGCACCTCCTCGTGGATGCGCCGCAGCAGGTCGGCAAAAGTGGTGACCCGGAGCCCGGCGGGGGCGGACGCCCCGGAGATGCCGGAAATGCCGTCATTTTCGCGGAATGCGCGCAGTCCCGGCCCGACCTGCGGCGCCTCGCGGCCGGCCACGGTGACCGCCGTGCCGTGCGTGTAGCGGTAGTGGTTCACCGTCTGCCCGAGCAGCGTGACCTCGAGGGCGCCCGCATCGGCGAGCCGGCGGCACTCCTCGACGATGTGGTCCGGCGGGCGATGCACCTCGGCCCCGCGCGTGTAGGGCACCACGCAGTAGGTGCAGAACTTGTTGCATCCGCGGGTGATCCGGACATACGCGCTCCACGGGTTCTCGCGCGCCTGCGGGTCGAAGGCCCGCGACAGGTCGAGGGCCTCGAGCCCGTCCTCCGCGGCGCCGAGCGTGGCGGTGCGGCGGGAACGGTTTCCGGCAAGCGCGACGCCCCGCGCAGGCGATGCCGCAGCCGGCGCCTGCCCGCCCGCGTCGGCCGCCTGCGCCCGGCACACGTTGTCGATGAGCTGCGGCAGGCGGTCGAGCTCCGCCGGGCCGCAGAGGATGTCCACCTGCGGATGCCGCCGGAGCATGTCGACGCCGTCGCGCTCGGCCATGCAGCCCAGGACGCCCAGGATCAGGCGCTCGCCCTCGCGCTTGCGGACGCCGATCCGGCCCACGCGGCTCAGCGCCTTCTGCTCCGCGAGCTCGCGCACCGAGCACGTGTTGTAGAGGACCACCTGCGCGTCCTC
>JBILFU010000080.1:0-7799 GCA_044351405.1 Phycisphaerales bacterium | reverse complement strand
CCCAGAGGCCTCCGTCCACCCGACCGCGGTGATCGAGGGCGACGTCGAGATCGGCGCCGGCACCAAGGTCGGCCCCTGGTGCATGCTGCTCGGCACGGTCGGCCCGGTGCGCATCGGCACGGGCTGCACGCTGATCGCCCATGCCACCGTCAACGGCCCCATCAGCGTGGGCGACGGCAACGTGCTCTACCCGCAGGTCTCGCTCGGGTTCGCGCCCCAGGACATCGGCTTCCCGCCGGACCGCCCGGGCCCCGGCTGCGTGATCGGGAACCGAAACGTGTTCCGCGAGGGCACCACCGTCCACCGCGGCAAGACCTCCGAGCCGACCCGCATCGGCGACTCGAACTACTGGATGACCTGCACGCACCTCGGCCACGACGGCGTGGTCGGGAGCAACTGCATCATCGGCTCGAACGCCGTGCTCGGCGGCCACGTGATCGTCGAGGACCGCGTGATCATCGGCGGCTGCGCGGCGATCCACCAGTTCGCGCGCGTCGGGCACCATGCCTTCGTGAGCGGGCTGTCGGGCGTGACGCTCGACCTCCCGCCCTGGTTCACGGCGACGGCGATCAACGTGGCGGGCAGCATCAACCTGGTGGGCCTGCGCCGCTCGGGCGCGGATGCGGCGACCATCCAGGGAGTGCGCTGGGTCTACAGGACGCTCTACCGCTCCGGGTGCACGCCGCGCCAGGCGGTCGACCTGCTGCGGGAGCGCGAGTCCGAGCCCATCGTGGCGGAGTACATCGCCTTCATCACGGCGAGCACGCGCGGCATCTGCCACGGCAGCGGACGCGCCACGCGCGGCACGGTCGCCCGTGCCGCGAGGGGCGAGGCGATCCCGGAGGCGCACGGGTGAGCGCCGCCCCCTTCCGGCTCTGCGTGCTCGGGTCCGGAAGCTCGGGAAACTGCGTCGCGATCGAGGGCCCGGGCGGGCTCGTCCTGCTGGACGCCGGCTTCTCGCCGCGCGAGACGCGGCGGCGCCTGGAATCCGCGGGGTTCCGCCCGTCCGAGCTGCGCGCGGTGGTGCTGACGCACCCGGACTCCGACCACCTGCACGCCGGCTGGAAGCGCGCCGTGGGCGGGCTGGTCGGCCCGCGGCTCCTGGTGCGCGGGCGCCACGCCGCCGCGGTGCGCGAGCAGGGCTACCTCGGCGCGTGGATCGACGAGTTCACCGACCCGTTCGAGGCGGCAGGCGTCCGCTTCGAGCCATTCCCGCTGCCGCACGACTCGCTCGGCTCCACCGCGTTCCGGGTCTCGGTGGGCGACCGCGTCGCGTCGCACGCCACCGACCTCGGCCGCTGCACGGCGCGGCTGGTCGACTTCCTCGCCGGCGCCGACGCGCTCTTCCTCGAGAGCAACTACGACCCCGGGATGCAGCGCGCGTCGGGACGCTCGCCGTACCTCATCGACCGGATCATGGGCGGGCACGGGCACCTCTCCAACGAGCAGGCACTGGAGATCGCGCTCGCCGTTCACCGCGTGCAGCCGCTCGGCCACCTGCAGCTCCTCCACCTCTCGCGACAGTGCAACTGCCCCGGGATCGTGGCGCGCCTGTGGGCGGAGCGCGCCCCCGACCTGGCGCGGCGCCTGGCCGTGACCTCGCAGCACGCGCCGTCGCCGGCGGTGGAGCCCCTGCCCCGCCTGCACCACGCCACCCTGTTCGGCGGCTACCCTTGACGCCCCACGAGGAGACATGAGCGACCGCCTCACCCACGAATGCGGCCTTGCCATGATCCGGCTGCGCAAGCCGCTCGAGTGGTTCCAGTCGGAGCTCGGGGACCCGCTCTGGGGCCTGCGCAGGCTCTACCTTCTCATGGAGAAGCAGCACAACCGCGGGCAGGACGGCGCCGGGATCGCCGTCGTGCGCTGCGGCATGCCCCCGGGCGAGGAGTACATCGACCGGCTCCGCGACGCGCGGCGCTCGCCCGTCGAGCGGATCTTCGCCGAGGCCATGGGGCCCGCCGCGGCGCTCGGCGAGGACGGCCTGCGCCGCATGCACCCGGTGGAGCTGAAGCGGCGCATCCCCTTCCTGGGTGAGGTGATGCTGGGCCACCTTCGGTACGGCACGCACTCGGGCGACGGGGCCGGCCTGTGCCACCCCTACCTGCGCCGCAGCAGCGTGGCGAGCCGCGCGCTGGCGCTCGCCGGGAACTTCAACCTGACCAACTCGCGGGACATCTTCGAGCGGCTCGTCGCGGAGGGAATCAACCCGGTCGGCGACGCGGACACCGGCGTGATCCTCGAGCGCATCGGCCACTTCATCGACCGCGAGCACGACTTCCTCGCGTCCACCGCGGGCCCGGGCAGCTTCCGGAACCTGGAGGGACGGCAGCTCGCGGAGACCATCGCGCAGGAGCTCGACGTCGCGCGGATCCTGCGGCACGCCACCGAGGGCTTCGACGGCGGCTACGTGCTCGGCGGGCTCCTCGGCTCGGGCGACGCGTTCGTCCTGCGGGACCCGAACGGCATCCGCCCGGCGTTCTGGGCGGAGACGCCGGAGGCGATCGCGGTGGCGAGCGAGCGGCCGGCGCTCGCCTCCGTGCTCGGGGTGCGGCCGTCGGACGTGCGCGAGCTCGAGCCCGGCCACGCGCTGGTGGCCCGCGCGGACGGCACGCACGCGCTGGAGCGCGTCGGGCAGCCGGCGCCCGTGCGCCAGTGCACCTTCGAGCGCATCTACTTCAGCCGCGGGAACGACCACGACATCTACGAGGAGCGCAAGGCACTCGGCCGCAACCTGGCGGGGCGCGTCCTGGACGCGGTCGGCTGGGACCTGGAGCGCACGGTGTTCGGCTTCATCCCGAACACCAGCGAGACCGCCTACCTGGGCCTGCTGCAGGAGATGGAGCGGCTGGCGGCGGACCGCGCCGCGGGCGACCTCTGGGAGCTGGTGCGCTCCGGCAAGGCCACGGAAGCCGACGTCCGGCGCCTGGTGCACCCGCGCATCCGCGCCGAGAAGGTGGCGACCAAGGACCAGAAGCTGCGCACCTTCATCGCCTCCGACGGCGCGCGCAAGGACCTGGTGAGCCACGTGTACGACATCACGCGCGGCACGGTGCGCCCCGGCGACACGCTGGTGGTCGTCGACGACTCGATCGTGCGGGGCACCACGCTGCGCGAGTCGATCGTGACCATGCTGGCGCGGCTCGAGCCCGCGCGGATCGTCATCGCCAGCAGCGCCCCGCCCATCCTGTACCCGGACTGCTACGGCATCGACATGAGCCAGCTCGGCCGGTTCATCGCCTTCGAGGCCGCGGTCGCCCTCCTCCGCGAGCGCGGCATGGAGCAGGTGATCGCCGACACGGAGGCACGCTGCCTGGCCCAGGAGGACCAGCCGCCCGAGCGCCTTCGAAACGAGGTGCAGGCGATCTACGCCCCCTTCTCGCTGCAGGAACTGAGCGCGAGGGTCGCGTCGCTGATCCGCTCCCCGGCGCTCGCCTGGCGGGGCAGGCTCGACGTCGTCTACCAGTCCGTGGACGGCCTGCGCGCGGCGATGCCCCGCTTCACGGGCGACTGGTACTTCACGGGCGACTATCCGACCCCGGGCGGCCTGCGCGTCCTGAACACCGCCTTCCTGCGCTGGCGCAGGGGCGACGACCGGCGCGCCTACTGAATTGCGTCCGAGAATCCGCCGGGCCCGGAGGCGCCCAAACCATTGCGGGGAAAGGGGGTTTGTGGTCTACTGCCCCGTTCCCCCCGGCACGCCGCCGGGCGGCACCACGAAGGACACCAGGACTCAGAATGGCTCGCTACCTCGGCCCCAAGGTCAAGCTCTCCCGGCGCGTCGGCGTTCCGATCGCCGACCTCCCGAAGCACACCTCCAAGCGCGCGCTCACCCCGCCCGGACCGCACGGCCTGCGCGGCAAGCGCGCCAAGCCCTACGGCATCCGCAAGGACGAGAAGCAGAAGCTGCGCTACCACTACAACGTGCTCGAGCGCCAGTTCCGCCGCTACATGGAGGAGGCCGGTCGCACCAAGGGCAACACCGGCGAGGTGCTCCTGCAGCTCCTCGAGCGTCGGCTCGACAACGTCGTCCGCCGCGCGGGCTTCGTCCGCTCGATCTGGGCGGCCCGCCAGCTGGTCGCGCACGGCAACGTGCGCGTCAACGGCGCCAAGGTCGACCGCCCCAGCTACTCGCTGAAGCCGGGCGACGTCGTCACGATCAAGGAGAAGCTCCACAAGACCTGCCGCGAGCAGATGGAGAGCCTCCAGGGCCACCAGGTCCCGGGCTGGGTCGAGGTCAACCCCGCGGAGCTCCGCGCCAAGGTGCTGACCATGCCCACCTCGGACCAGATCCCCTTCGACGTCAACACCAACCTGATCGTCGAGTTCTACCGCTGACCGGACCCCATGCGCGGCCCCCCGCGCGCGGTCCTCGCGTCCAGCATCCGCCCGGAATGCGCCCCTCGAGGCGCATTCCGGCGTTTTTGGGCCCGTTCCCGTAGACTTCGCCTCCCGGCCATGATGAGCGTCTTCACCAAGTACAACCGACCGATCCTCGCCGTCCTCAGCGCGCTGCTGCTGGTGGTCTTCCTGGCCCCCACGGCGGTCACGCAGTGCGGGCGGATGGATGCCTCGCCGTCGACCGTCTGGGCGACCACGTCGGACGGCGCGTCGGTGACGCTCAAGGACCTGACGGAGATGCGCGGGCAGCTCGCCGTGCTCGAGTTCCTCCGCGACCCGATCTCGACCCGACTGGACGTCACCAAGAGCGCCGACCACTGGTGGCTGCTCGTGAAGGAGGCCCGGGACGCCGGCATGGTGGGCGGCATCTCCGACGGCCGCGAGTTCCTCGAGCAGGCAGCGGCCTCGACGGGACGCCCCGCGGACGAGCTGCTCGTCCAGCTCTCGGCCAGTTCCCGCCAGCCGCAGCAGGTCGTGCTCCAGGCGCTCGCCAACCTCCGCGGCGTCGAGCGCCTGATCCGCGCCTCGCAGGGCGCACCCCGGCTCTCCGCCGCGCGCCAGCGGCTTGCGGCACGCGAACTGCTCACGGACGTCTCCGGCGACGTGGTCGCCATCGACGCCGCCGCGGTGGGCGACGCGATCACCGTCACCCCGCCGACGCCGGACCAGCTGGCAGCGACGTTCGAGCGCGGCAAGGGCAGCCTTCCCGGCGCGGGCCCGGCCGGCATCGGCTACCGGCTGCCCGACCGGGTGCGCATCGAGTGGATGGTCGTGCCGGCGGGCTCCATCGTCCGCAGCCTCGAGTCCGACCCTGCCCTGGGCCCGGTCGAGCTGCGCAAGGAATTCCGCCGCAACCCCGCCGCCTACGGCGTCCCCGCGGCCGACCTGGAGCCCGGGAAGCCGGCGCCCGCCTACGAGGCGTTCGCGCCGCGGGTCCGCTCGGAGGTCGAGCGCCGGCTGACCAAGGAACGCATCGAGCGCATCGCCGCCGCCGTCCGCGAGTGGGACCGCAAGGCCATGAAGGACGTGCCCGTGGACGGCGGGCTCGCCAAGCTGCCGGAGGACTGGGCGTCGCGGCGGCCGGCCCTCGACACGCTCGGATCCGACCTTGCCTCCCGGTTCGCCATCGATCCCCCCATGGCCGGTTCCTCGGGCGATGCCTGGTTCACCCAGGCGGAGATCGACGCGAACCCCTTCCTGGGCAAGGCCTCGGCGCCGGACTTCGGGCAGCCGATGCGCGTCGCCGAGCTCGTGCGCTCGCTCCGCGACTTCCAGCCCGACGGGCGCCTGCCGCTGCAGTCGGGCGTGCTGGGACCGGTCGCCGTCACGCCGACCGACGACGTCGTGGTCTGGCGCGTCACCGCCGCGGACAGATCGCACGAGCCCGCCTCCATGAACGAGGTGATCGACGCCGTCACGCGCGACGCGGTGGCGCAGGCCAAGTACGACGCGCTGGCGGCGCGCGTCGGCGAGATCGCGGACGAGGCCCGCGCCGGCGGCCTCGATGCGCTCGCCCGCAAGTACGGCGCCAGCGTCCAGCCGGCGGCCGGCGTGCACCTGGCCGACGCGGCCGTCCTCCGCCAGTACCGCATCCGCTTCCCGGGCGGCCTGCCGAAGGTCGGCCAGGACAAGGACGCCATCCGCGCGGTGGTCGACAAGGCGGTCTCGCTCCCGGTCGGCATGCCCGTCGCGGCGGTGCCCGAGGCCGAGCGGATCCTGGCGGTCGCGGTGCCGTCCAAGCTCACGGTGCTGGCCGTCCGGATCAACGACGTGCGCCCGCTCTCCATCGAGGAGTTCCGCGAGCTCGAGTCCGGCGGCGCGCTCGCCTCGGCGATCCTCGAGGACGAGTCCAAGATCGACCTCGCGGCCGCCTTCGGCGAGGAGGCGCTCTCCAAGCGCAACGGCTACACGCTGAAGAACCCCGAAGGACCGGACCGCCCGATCGCCCCGGACGCGCCCGTCTTCTGAACCCACCGAGGCCCCCCGTGACCACGCCCGCCCCGACTCCCGCCGCCGCGGCCGCACTCGACGCCCTGCCGAACATCCCCTACGACCTGTTCGCCAAGCTCGACCTGCGCGTGGCCACCGTCACCAAGGCCGAGCCGCACCCGAACGCGGACAAGCTCCTCAAGCTCACGCTCGACGACGGCACGCCCGCCGGCCGCCAGGTGTGCGCGGGCATCAAGGCGTGGTACGCGCCGGAGCAGCTCGTCGGCAGGCAGGTGATCATCGTCGCCAACCTCGAGCCCCGCATGCTGCGCGGGGAAATCAGCCAAGGCATGGTGTTGGCTGCAAGCGACCTGAAGGACGGGCCGGATGCGCGCGACGTCATTGTGCTGACAGTCGACAAGCCGGTGAAGCCAGGCTCGAAGGCCAGCTAATCAGTTATTCCGGTACGGCGGCGCGAATGCATCACGGCTGCGTGCTGGCCTGCGTTGTGGCATTACGCCCACGTGCTGGCCCGCATCCGCCTGCCGAGGACGGCCGCTGAGCGCGGCCCGGTCCGCTTTGGCGCCTGCGGCCACGATGCGTTGGTGGAGATCAACAGACTGCGGTTGTTGGAGCGCGCCAACGCACACACGCCCCCAGGCGCGGGTGCGCTTGGGGGCGTGGAGTGTGGACACCGGCCGAGGCCGGCGTGGAGTGCAGCGTGATGTCAGGCGCGACGGCGGCGGGCGCCGACGAGGCCGGCTGCGCCGAGGAGCGCGAGAGCGCCGGGGGCGGGCACGGCGGTCGACGTTCGCTCGGTGTAGTTCCCGCCTAGCGCGATGATCGCCTTCAGCTTGTAGTCGTTGGGAATCACGCTCGCAGCCATGGTTGCCCGGACCAGGAAGGTATCGGCGGTAGTAACGCTAATAGAGGTGGCTGTCAGGAAGCCCATGGTCGTCAGAACAGCGTTACCGTCGAAATCTGCCGCAACAGCGTAGGCATACGCCGACGTGCTTGAGGTCGTGAACGAATCCGCGTTGCTGTTGAATTTGAACCAGGCAGTTCCATTGTCCTTTGACCACTCAACGGTTGAGAATTGGATACCGGAGATCACGGTGGAGCCCGCGCCGGACGAGTTGGATTCAACCGTAAAGCCAACGCGAAGCGAAGTGCCGGACGTGCTCCCGAAGCCGCTATAGACGATCGGCGTGCTCGTGGACGAATCGAACGTCAGGCAGTTGCTACCGATTCCGTTCGCATTCACCACCGCTGCATTCGCCGAACCCGCCACGGCCGCGGCCGCAGCAATACCAACCATCGAAGAAATGAAAGTCTTGTTTCGCATCTGAAACTCCATGCTGGGCTCTCGCCCGGTTGTGCCCACACTCCTGTGTGGGCGGTACAAAGCCGAGACCGTCGGCGCGGTTATTCCTGACATTTGCCCCACCGGAGCAATCGTTTTCTGGGTG
>JBILFU010000079.1:0-7827 GCA_044351405.1 Phycisphaerales bacterium | reverse complement strand
CCGCGCGCGGTCAGGACGCGCGATCGCCCACTTCGCCCGGCCTTCGCGGGGAACGTTCCGCGGCCTTCTGCGCGGACAGGATGAGCCCCGCGCCCGTCACCGCCACCGCGCCCGCGGCCCACTGCCCCGCCCCGAGCGCCTCGCCGAAGAGCATCGCGCTCCCCGCGCTCACGACGAACGGCTGCAGCTGCAGCACGCCGCTCGTCACCGCCACGCCGAGCCGGTCGATCGCCGTGTAGTACAGCACGTGCCCGAGCGCGATCCCGAGGAACGCGCTCAGCCCCATCGCCCACAGCTCGCGCGGCGCGAGGTCGAGGACCGCCGCCCCGTGCCCGGGCGCGAACGCGACCATCGCCGCCACCAGCGCGCCGCCCGTGTAGAGCGCGATCACGCCGAAGGCGAGCACCGGGTGGAACCCGACCATGAACCTCCGCACCCCGAGCCCGTACACCGCGTAGCCCACGCCCGCCGCAACCGCGAGCAGCACGCCCATCCCCGTACCGCCCGAGAGCGACGCGTCGCCGCCCAGCACCACTCCGACGATTCCCCCCGCGAGCAGCGCCAGCCCCGCCAGGTACCGCGGCGACCGTATCGTCCTCCGCTCCGCGGGGAACAGGAGGTACGCGCCCACGGCCACCGCCACCAGCTGCGCCCGCAGCCCGAACGTGAGGAGCCCGGGATTGACGTGGCTGTGCGCCGCCGTGAACGCCACCTGCGCCAGCGTGTTCGCCACCGCCGGCACGATCGCCGCGCGCCAGATCGCGCGCGGCAGCCTGCCGCGGCCGAGTGCCCAGAGCACCGCGGGCAGCCAGAACACCGCGCTCGCCCCGTAGCGCCAGCCGTTGTTCGTCCAGTGGTCGACGTACCCGGCCAGGTGCCGCAGGAAGAGCGGTACCGAGCACCAGCACCCGAGCGTCAGGAACAGGACCGCGACGCCCTCCCAGCGCGGCATCCGCCGGACCGACGCGCTCGATGCCTCGACGAACGGGGCCGCGGACGGCTGCTCCCCGCGCGGGGTCATCCGAGCGCCAGCCTGCCGCCGTCGACCGGCAGGTTCACGCCCGTCACGTACGACGCCGCCGGCGACGCCAGGAACACCGCGACCGCGGCGATCTCCTCCGGCGCCGCGAAGCGCGCCATCGGCACGCCGCGCATCGCGTCGGACTCGACCTCCTGCAGCGTCGAACCGGCGCGCCGCGCGCGCCCCTCGAAGAGCGCCGCGAGCCGCGCGGTCCGCGTGAAGCCCGGGAGGATCGTGTTCACCGTGATCCCGAACGGCGCCAGCTCCACGGCGAGCGTCCGCGCCCAGTTCGCGACCGCCGCGCGCACCGTGTTGGAGACGCCCAGGCCGCGGATCGGCGTGACGACGCTCGTCGACGTGACGTTCACGATGCGACCGTACCCCGCCTCGCGCATCCCCGGCGCGAAGGCCTGCACCAGCGCGTGCGACGACAGCAGGTGCATCTCGAACGCCTTCACGAAGTCCTCGGCTCGCGCCTCGATGGCGCTTCCCGCGGCCGGGCCGCCCGTGTTGTTGACCAGCACGTGCACGGGCCCGGCGCTCGACACGTGCGTGCGCGCCGCGAACTCCACGTCCTTCGCCGACGAGAAGTCCACCTCCACCGACCAGTGCTTCTGCCCGGCGGGCTTCGGAAGCTCCTCGAGCGTCCGCACCAGGCCCTGGTCGTTGCGGCCGCAGGCGGTCACGGTGGCGCCCGCGGCGGCCATCGCGATCGCCGTGGCCTTGCCGATCCCCTGCGTGGCACCGCAGACGAAGGCATGGCGGCCGAGAAGCGGATGGGTCGCGGTCGTGGGAGCCGTGGCCATCCGGGGAGGGTAGCCAACCGACACGGCCGGCGGCGGTAGAACCCGCACATGCGTCCGATGCGGCAGGCCTTCGCGGGACTTCTCCTCGTGCTTGCGGCCCGGGTCGCGGCCGCCACGGCTCAGGCACCCGCCGCGGCCGGCGCACCGAGCGGCGCTCCGGCCGCGGAACTCTGGTTCGAGCGCCCCGCCGCCGGCTGGAACGAGGCGCTGCCCGTCGGCAACGGCCGGCTCGGCGCCATGGTCTTCGGCGGCGCCGTGGAGGAGCGGATCCAGCTCAACGAGGCCACCGTCTGGGAGGGCAACGCGGACGACCGCAACGCTCCCGCCGCGGTCGCCAGCTTCCGCCGCGCCCGCGACCTCTCCCTGGCCGGGAAGGTCGCCGAGGCGCAGGCCATCCTGCAGCGGGACTGCATGCTGCCCGGCGACATGATGCCGCGCAGCCACCAGACGCTCGGCGACCTCTTCCTTCGCTTCGAGGGCGCCTCCGCGAGGGCGACCGATCATCGTCGGTCGCTCGACCTGCGCACGGGCGTCGCGGAGACCCGCTTTGCGCTGGTGCACGAGGTAGCGAATCCGCAGGCGCGGGGAGCACCGGATGCGCAGGAAGCGCCGGATGCCACCGCCAACGCGCCGCCCGTGCGCGTCACGCGCGAGGTATTCGCCAACGCGCCCGACGAGCTGCTTGCCGTCTCCGTGCGTGCCGAGGACGGCGCCGTCCTCCCGCACCTCCGCATCAGCCTGCGCCGCGCCGACTTCGAGTCCGATCGTCCCGTCCACGCGGCCATGCCTGCCGCGCAGGGAGGCGGCGCGCGCCTCTCGTTCTCCGGGCGCACCGGGCAGGGCGGCGTGCGCTACGCGGCCATCGCGGAGCTGCGCGCCGAGCGCGGTTCCGTCTCCATCGAGGGCGAGGATGCGGTCGTCCGGGGCGCGCGTGCCGTCTCCGTCCTGCTCGCCGCGCGCACGTCCTACTTCGGCGACGAGCCGATGCCGGCCGCCGAGGCCGACCTGCGCAGCGCGTCCGCGGGCATCGATCGCCTGCGCGAGCGCGCCGTCGCCTGGACCTCGCGCGCGATGGACCGCGTGTCGCTCGACCTGCAGCCCCCGTCGGCGGAGGACCCGCCGCCTGCGGGCCTGCCCACCGACGCGCGGCTCGCCCGCTTCCGGGCCGATCCCGGGGCCGATCCCGGCCTGGTGGCGCTCCACTTCCGCTACGGTCGCTACCTGCTCCTTGCGTCCAGCCGCCAGGGAAGCCTGCCGGCGAACCTGCAGGGCATCTGGAACGAGCACTTCCGCGCCCCGTGGAACGCGGATTTCCACACCAACATCAACGTGCAGATGAACTACTGGCACGCCGGGCCCGCGGCGCTCGCGGAGACGGAGCTCCCGCTGATGGACCTCCTCGACCGCCTGCGCGTGCGCGGCGCGCGCACGGCGCGCGACCTCTACGGCGCGCGCGGCTGGTGCTGCCACCACATCACGGACGCGTGGGCGATGACCGCGCCCGAGGGACGCACGGTGTGGGGCATGTACCCCCTCGGCGGCGCGTGGCTCGTGCGCCACGCCTGGGAGCACTTCGCCTTCACGCAGGACATGGTGTTCCTGCGCGACCGCGCGCACCCCATGATGGCGGGCGCCGTCGAGTTCCTGCTCGACTTCCTGGCGACCGACCCGGCGACCGGCCTGCTCGTGAGCGGCCCGAGCACCAGCCCGGAGAACGCGTTCGTCCTGCCCGACGGCACGCGCGCCGACGTCAGCATGGGAACGGCGATGGACCAGTGGATCGCGCGCGACCTGCTCGTGAACTTCCTCGACGCGTCGCGCCTGCTCGGGCGCACGGAAGACGAGCTTCCCGGGCGCGCCGAGGCCGCGCTGGCGCGCCTTGCGCAACCGGGCATCGGCGCGGACGGCCGGCTCATGGAGTGGTCGCGGCCCTGGGGCGAGGCGGAGCCCGGCCACCGCCACATGAGCCACCTCTACGGGCTGCACCCGGCGTCGTTCGTCACGCCCGACGGCACGCCCGAGCTCGCGGCCGCCGCGCGGCGCAGCCTGGAGTCCCGGCTGGCCAACGGCGGCGGCCACACCGGCTGGAGCCGGGCCTGGCTCATCAACCTCTGGGCGCGCCTGCACGACGGCGACCGCGCCTGGCAGGACGCGTGCGCGCTCCTCGCCAAGTCGACGCTCCCGAACCTCCTCGACGACCACCCGCCCTTCCAGATCGACGGCAACTTCGGCGGCGCGGCGGGCGTGGCGGAGATGCTCCTGCAGAGCCACGTGCGAAGCTGGTCGGGCGGCCAACTCGTGCACCGCATCGACCTGCTGCCCGCGCTGCCGAAGGCATGTCCGTCCGGCCGTGCATCGGGCCTGGTGGCCCGCGGCGGCGTGCGAACGGAGATCGAGTGGCGCGACGGAGCGCTCGTGCGCGCCCGCCTCGAGGCGCCCGACGGCCGCGAGCTGCGCGTGCGGCTGCCGGCGGGCACTCGCGCGGCCACGGTCGCCGTGGACGGCGAGCGGCCCGCGCGCCTCGACCTTCCCGAGGGCACCGCCATCGTCCCGCGGTCGGGGGGCGATCGCCCGCGCGCCGTCGTGCTCACGCCCTGAGGCGGATCACTCCTTGGGCTTCGAGGCACGCATGGTGACCTCGACGGTCTCTTCCTTGCCGTCGCGCCAGATGCGCACGCGGACCACGTCGCCCGGCTTGTGCGACCGCAGGCGCGTCATCATGTCCTTGGTGTCGGCGAGGTCCTCGCCGTTCCAGCCGACCAGGATGTCGCCCTCCTTGATGCCGGCGGCCGACGCCGAGGTGTCCTCGCTGACGGACGCCACGAGCACTCCGCCGTCCGGCGCGTTCTCCGGCCGGTCGTCGCCCATCCCGGGCATCACGCCCAGGCGGACGGCCGCGTAGCCGCGGTCGGCGGTGCGGCCGCCGCCCGACTTGAACTCGAGCCGCTCGGGGCGCGACGCGACGGTCATCACCATGTCGGTCACCATGGCCACGATCTTCGCCGCGCCCTCGGGGTTCACGGTGTAGCCCTTGTCCTTGGGCGTGTGGTACTCGTCGTGGTTGCCGGTGTAGACGAAGACGACGGGAATGCCAGCGCCGTAGAAGCTGGCGTGGTCGCTCGGCCCGCGGCCGGACGGGTCGGCGCGGATGGTGAGGCCGCTCCGCTCGAACACCGGCCGCATCACGTCGATCATGCCCTTGGCGGACTCCATGCCGCCGACGCTCAGGTCGTCGGAGCGCAGGCGGCCCACCATGTCCATGTTCACCATGAGGGAGGTGCGGTCGCCGGGGATGGTCGGGTGCTCGACGAACCACTTGGACCCGCGCAGGCCGCTCTCCTCGGCGGTGAAGCCGAGGAACAGCACGCTGCGCAGCGCCTGCGGCGCGTCCTCGGAGGCGTAGCGGCCGGCAAGCGCCTCGGCGACGCACAGCATGGCCGCGGTGCCGCTCGCGTTGTCGTCCGCGCCGGGATGCAGCTGGCCGGTGTACTCGGGGCTCGAGCCGAAGAAGCCGTAGCCGACGTGGTCGAAGTGCGCGCCGACCACCACCCATTCGTCGGCCAGCGCGCCCTTGCCGCGCAGCACGCCGCCCACGTTCTGCGTGGGCGTGGCGTCGGAGGTGAGCTTGGCCTGCATGCGCAGGCGCGAGGCATCGCCGAGCGACACGCACTTCACCTCGCCCGCGTCGGCGCGCCGGCGCCAGTCCGCCAGGGTGTCCGTGCCGCCCGAGCCAGCGCGCAGCAGGCGCTCGGCGACGTCGGCGGTGACCTGCACCATGGGCACGTCGATGGGGCGCGCCCAGCGGCTCGACGAGACCTTCTCCAGGGCGGTCTTGCCGTCGCGCACGCCGGGAGGGGCGACGAGCACGATTCCCACCGCCCCGCGCTCCGCCAGCGCCGCGACCTTGGCCGCCATGGAGGCATGCTCGCTGAAGCCGTTGTCGCGCCAGCGCGAGCCGCCCCTCTCGTCGAGCGGCTCGTACCGGAAGACCATCGCGATGCGGCCGCGCAGATCGGAGGCGTCGTCGAAGCTCGAGTAGCCGTCCCTGCCGCGCTCGATGCCGTAGCCGACGAAGGTCACCGGGGCGTCCGCGGAACCGCTGCCGCTCATGCCCATCACCTCGAAGTCCTTCGCGCGCTCGAGGTCCGCGCCCGCGAGGGCGAGCGCCGCGGACTCGACGTCGCGCTTGGTGCCGGGCAGCTCGAACGGCTGCCGGTACGAGGTCCACGGCGCGTCCTTCGTGACTTCCGCGCCGGGCGCCGCGGCCTCCGGGAAGGCGGGCTTGAGCCCCGACTCGCGCATCCAGAAGGACAGGTACTCCGCCGCCAGGTCGTTGCCGCGCAGGCCCGGGGCACGTCCCTCGAACCACGGGTTCGAGAGCGTGAGCACGTGCTGGTACCAGCGCGTCGCCACCGGGCCCAGGTCCTCGAAGACCTTGCGGAGGTCGATGTCCTTGGCCTCCACCTTGCGGAAGCGGTCCTCCGGCGCCCAGGTGTAGACGTTGATGGCGCCCTCGATGACGGTGCCGGCGGGGGGCGGGGCAGGCGCCGGGGCGGCGTCGGACGCGGGCGCGGGCGCAGCGGGCGGCTCCGGCGGCGGGGCCTGCGCCGCGGTGGCGGCGATGCACGAAGGCATGGGCACCGATGCCAGGGCGAGGAGCACGGAGGGAAGCGGTGCCAGGAGCCGGGTATTCAGCATCGTTTGCGCCTTTCGGAGACCGACGAGTGTAGGGGCATCCCGCCGCGACCCGGCAAAAGCACACGAGGGCCGCCCGACCGGGCGACCCTCGTGGAAGGTTCAGGCAAGGCGCTCCGGCGCAGGATCAGTCGCCGAGGCGGATCTGGTCCCGGCCGAGGATGCCGTCGACCGTGGCGAAGCCGGGGGTCGGCGGGCGGCAGGGCTGGTTGTTGGTCATCATGTCGTAGGCGCACTGGGCGTAGTAGCCGTCGTTCGCCTCGTTGATGCTGTGGAAGAAGAGCGGCGAACCGATCGCCCCGCTCATCTGGCTGGCGGCAAGGTCATTGTCCTGCATCGTGCCGGCCAGCGACACCATCTGGGTGTGGCCGTCGAAGTACATGACGCACGGCGCGCTGTTGTAGCCCAGGTTGTAGAACCAAGGGGTGGGCACGTTGAAGCACGGATTGATGTCGCCGCCCTCCGTGTTCTGCAGCCACTGGTGCTCCCACATGCGCCACTTGAGCGACGGATACTGGCACATGCTGGCCACCGGGCTCTTGTACGCGCCCGGCAGGTTGGCGGGGGCGGCGCCGAGCTTCACCTGGCACGGATCGGTGCTCCCGCCGGCCGCGGTGGCGCGCTTCCAGCTCATGACCGACGGCGACCACATGGCGGCCGGGCTCCAGCAGTAGGTGGGCTCCGCGAACCGGATGCCGTCGAAGTCGAACTCGACGGGGTTGCGGAAGTACTCGTCCACGCCTTCGTAGGTCAGGCGGTCCTTGGGTGCCCAGAAGACCTTGTCGTAGAAGCGGCCGCTGACGTACTGGTTGAACGCCTTGACGTTCGGGATGCGCCACGAACCGGGCTTGCCGATCGCGTTGGGGCTCCAGTACCAGCACGGGACGTAATAGGTGAAGCCGCCGCAGGTGCCCGGCCAGTTCGAGCAGCGCTGCAGCTCGCCGCCGGTCCAGTAGCCCCAGAGGCCGCCGCCGCTGTCCCATCCGAGGATGAGCTGCGGGATGCACTGGGACGCGGACATCGCGGCGCAAGCGGCCGCGGGGTTCGCGCCGTACTGGCCCAGGTCGTCCGGGCACGCCGTGAACTGGCGGTCGTTGTAGTCGGCGCCGTACGCGTTGCACGCGGCCGACATGTTGCGGAGGTTGCCGAGGCTCTGCGTGATGAGGGCGGCGTCGCGCGCCTTGCCGATGGCGGGCAGGAGGATCGCGATGAGCAGCGAGATGATCGAGACGACCACCAGCAGCTCGACGATCGTGAAGCCCTTCTTGAGACGGGTCATTCCATCTCGCCTTTCCGCGGCCGGGC
>JBILFU010000077.1:0-7840 GCA_044351405.1 Phycisphaerales bacterium | reverse complement strand
GGCCCGGCCCCGCCTCGCTCGACCCGGACCCGGCGTCGCGCAAGCCGTCGGCGGACCGCTTCCTCGCGGCCGTGGACGCCGCGCTGGAGCGCAGCGGGTCCCGGCAGCTCTACCTCTACGTGCACGGGTTCAACACCACCGTCCCGGGCAACGCCGCGGTGGCGGCGTCGATGTTCCACTTCATGGGGCGGGCGGGCGCGCTGGTGCAGTTCGAGTGGCCGTCGAAGGGCAGCGTCTGGGCGTACCAGGCGGACAAGAACGCGGCCGCGGCGTCGGTCCGCGCGTTCCGTCACCTGCTGGCGCTGGTCGGGACGCGGACGAAGGCGGACCGCGTGCACGTGCTCGCGCACAGCGCGGGCGCGCCGATCGCGCTGGAGGCGATCCACGAGCTCCGGCTGATGCGCACCGGCCAGCCCGTCGAGCAGGCCCGGGACTCGCTGCGGCTCGGACGGCTGGTGCTGGTGGCACCGGACATGGACCTCGGCGAGTTCCGCGACTGCGTGGCGGACGGCACGACCGCACTGCCCCAGCGCGTCACCATCTACGTCAGCAGCCGCGACAAGGCCCTCGACTTCGCGGCATGGATGTCGGACTTCGCGCGCCTGGGGCAGCCGCTCCAGGCGCTCAAGCCGAGCCAGATCGAGTTCCTCGAGGACGACGCGAACGTCGACATCGTCGACGTGGCCGGCGGCGAGGAACGGGTCGGCTCCTGGCTCGGCCACTCCTACTTCCACGAGGATCCGTGGGCCAGCACCGACGTGCTCCTGACGCTGGTCTCCGGGGCGCATCCGCTCGACCGCGGCCTGCAGCGGGACGGCCGGCAGAAGACCTACGCGTTTGGCCCGGAGTACCCGGACCGGGCCCGTGAGGCGGCGCGCCGGATCGCCGCGCGCGCGGCCGGCGGACCGGGCGGCCCCGCGGCGTCCCCGTCGCAGGCACCCTCGCCCGTCCCCGCCTCCGATCCGGAGCTGGCCCCCGTCCCATGAGCATCCGCGCAGCCGCCGTCGTCCCCGCCCGCTTCGCGAGCAGCCGCTTCCCCGGGAAGCCGCTCGCCGACCTCACCGGGAAGCCCATGATCGTCCACGTGCTCGAGCGCGCGGCGGAGTGCCGCACGGTCGGGCGCATCGTGGTCGCCACCGACGACGAGCGGATCCTGCGCGCGGTGCAGGCCGCCGGCTTCGAGGCGCGCATGACGCGCGCCGACCACCCGAACGGCACGAGCCGCATCGCCGAGGTCGCCGGGACGCTCGAGGAGGATCTCGTCGTCAACATCCAGGGCGACGAGCCGCAGATCGAGCCCGCGCTCGTCGACCGGACGGTGGAGCTGCTCGCGTCGCGGCCCGACGTCCCGATGGCGACGCTCGTCTCGCCGTTCGCGCCCGGCGAGGATCCGTCGAACCCGAACGTCGTGAAATGCGTGCGCGCCGCCGACGGCCGTGCGCTCTACTTCAGCCGCGGCCTCGTCCCCTACGACCGCGACCGCGCGGCGGAGGCCGCCCGGCCGATGAAGCACGTCGGCCTCTACGTCTACCGGCGCGAGTTCCTGCGGACCTTCGCCGCGCTCGCGCCCACGCCGCTCGAGCGCACGGAGAGCCTCGAGCAGCTCCGCGTCCTCGAGCACGGCCACTCGATCCTGTGCGCCGAGGGCGAGGCACACTTCACGGGCATCGACACGCCGGAGCAGTACGCGGCGTTCGTCGAGCGGGTGCGAGGCCGCCGCTGACGCGCGGCTACTTCGAGTCCTCGATCCGCTTCACCCAGCCCTCCGCGCGCCGGCGCCGGGCCGGGTCGCGGTCATGCCCCGCCATCGCACGCAAACGGTCGAGCGCCGCCTTGCACCTGAGCTCCGCGAGCGCCGACGCCGCGGACATCGCGGTGCGCTCCTCGGGGTCCTCCACCAGCGCGAGCAGGAACCGCTCGGCGTCCACCCTGCCCTCGGCGTCGAGCCGTTCGGCGAGCGTGGCGAGCGCATCGACCGCCTCGGGCCGCGCGCGGTCCGGGATGCCGAGCGCAGTACGCGCCTTGACCGCGTCCACGTCCTTCGCGTCGCCATACCTGGCCAGGAAACGGAGCGCCGCGCCCGCGATCGCCTCGTTGTGGCTCGGCACCGCGACCTGCGCGCGCACCGCGTCGATGGCGTCCTTCGCCTCGAGGCGGCGGAGCACGTCGATCGCCTCCGCGCGGACGCCGTAGCTCGTCTCCGCCGCGGCGCCCGACGCGGGCACGAGGATCCCCGTGCAGATCGCCTTGGCTTCGGCGGGATCCGCCTTCGCGAGCGCACCGACCGCGGCGCGGCGCACGCGCGGCTCGGCGAACCCGGCGCGCGCCAACGCGACCAGGAGCCGCTTCGCCTCCGGGGTACCGAGGTCCGCGATCGACTCGATCGCGTCCTCGCGGATCGTGTGGCGGGCGCGGTCGTCGCGCGCGATCGCCTCGAGCGCGGCGAGAACCCCCGGCGTCCCGGCCTTCGCCGCGGCCGCGAGCGCCTGGCGCCGGGCGGCGTGCGTCGGGGCGGACGCCACGGCGCCGAGCGTCCACGAAGCCGGCTGCTCGACCTCGAGCACCTTCAGGGCCTCGAGCCACGGGTCGACCCACGCCGCCACCGGCGGTCCGTCGAGCGTCGCGGTCACGGTCGCGGTGCGGTCGCGCATCTCGAGGGGGATCACGGTCTCGCCGCCCGCGGTGCGCACCCACACCGGGATCGAGATCCGCATCGCGGGCGTCCGCGCGTCCACGTGCTGCGCCTGCTCGGCCTTCACGGTGAGCGTGCGCGACCCGGCGTCGTAGGAGAGCGCGGCCTTCACGACGGGCGACCCCGGGCGGAAGCACCACTGGTCGAAGAACCACTCGAGGCCTCGGCCGCTCGCCTCCTCGAGCGCGCGGCGGAAGTCGTGCGTCTCCGCGAGCCCGGGCGAGCGCGCGGCGAAGTAGGCGCGCACCCCGCGGAAGAACACCTCGTCGCCGAGCATGCGGCGCAGCATGTGCAGGATCGAGGCGCCCTTCGGGTACGGGTTCGCCGGGCGGCGGAAGGTCTCGCCCGCGCTCGCGTACACGGGACTGCACATCGGCTCGGGATCGGTCGGCTTGTCGCCGCGCGCCACGCGCGCGTTGCCGAGGACGCTGTCCCAGTAGCCGTCCGGTCCGTCGCGCTCCTCGAACCAGAGCGCGGTGCCGTAGGTCGCCCAGCCCTCGTTCAGCCAGATGTGCTCCCAGCTTCGGCAGGTGACGAGGTCGCCCGTCCACTGGTGGCAGAGCTCGTGGCTGATGAGGCCGTCGAGGTCGCCCTCCGCGCGCGCGACGGCGTCGAGCACCGCGCTCGGCTGCATGGTGGTCGCGCTCGTGTTCTCCATGCCGCCCGCGCCGAAGTTGCGGACGATGAGCTGGTCGTAGCGCGCCCACGGGTACTCCTGCCCGAAGACCCGCTCGAAGAGGACCACCATGCGGTCGGTGTTCGCGTAGGTGGCCTCGGCGTCCGTGCCGCGACCCCTCGGCGCCCACACGGCCATCGGCACCTCGCTCAGCGGGTTCGGCAGGTCGACGCGGTCGAAGTCGCCGATCACGAGCGACACCAGGTACGGGACGTGCGGCTTCTCCTGGCGCCAGGTCCACGTCTCGCGGTCGCCGCGCTCCTCGCGCCCGACCAGCGCGCCGTTGGCGCTCACCTGCAGGCCCCTCGGCACCGTCACCGCGAGCTCCGTCGGCAGGCGCACGTTCGGGAAGTCGTGGATGGGGAACCAGTAGCGGTTGGTCTCCGTCTGGCCCTGCGTGTGCACCTCGGGGCCGCGCGCCGGCGCGACCCCGGGGATCTCGGGCGTCGGCGGGCTGAAGGTGAGCCCGTCCAACGGGCGGTCGGCGGCGTACCGGATCTCCACGACCGACTCGGGGGCGGCGCCGCCCGGGGGCACGACGAGCGGCTCCGCGAACCGGATCGTGAGCCGCTCGCCGTCGTGGGCGAACTCCGCGGTCCGGCCGTCGACCGTCACGGCATCGATCCGGAGCCCGCTCGCGTCGAGCCCGAGGGTCCGCACCGGCACGCCGATCGGCGCGACGCGCAGCCGCTGCACGCCGCCGAACTTCCCGGAGACCAGATCCGGGAAGTCGAGCTCGAGCCGCATCGAGCGGTACTCGACCTGCGGGTCGGGCGGGAAGTTCCGGTGGTCGCGGCCCGTCTTCTCGTCGAACGTGCCGCCCTTGCCCTCGCCCGGGGCGATGCGGAGCGCGGCGCGCTCGGCCACCTCCAGCCGGTGCAGGAGGCAGCCGCACTCCGACTCCTCGCGCGCGGCGGCGGGGGCGGCGAGGCCGAGCGCGAGCGCCGCGGCGAGGGCCGGGACCGCGCTGCGGACGAAGTCGGACGAGCGTTCGTTGGTGCGTGCCATGGAGGGCAACCTACCGCGGGCCCGGTACGGGGACCGTCGCGGGCGGCGGGCCGCGGGCCATTCCCGGCGAAAACGGCGATTGCCCCGCCCTGCGGCCCCGTGCTACCGTATGACATGCCCCTCACGGACGGCCACGGCGCGCATTCCCGGCAGTTCGAGCCGAATCCCGACCCGAACGCCGGCGGCTTCCTCGCCCAGTTCGGCGCCTCCGACGAGTCGAGCGAGGGCTTCAGCCCGACGCCCCGCGGCTACCAGCCCGGGCGCACCAAGTACGTCGTCGTCATCGGCACGGTGATGAGCGGCCTCGGCAAGGGCATCTTCTCCAGCTCGCTCGCCAAGCTCCTGAAGGACAAGGGCCTCTCGGTCGCCCCCATCAAGATGGAGGGCTACCTCAACATCGACAGCGGCACGCTCAACCCGTACCGCCACGGCGAGGTGTTCGTGCTCGAGGACGGCCTGGAGACCGACATGGACCTCGGCACCTACGAGCGGGTCCTGAACCAGGACCTCTCGCGTAGGAACTTCGTCACCGCCGGGCAGATCTACACGGAGATCCTCGAGCGCGAGCGCCGCGGCGGCTACCTCGGCCGCGACGTGCAGATGATCCCGCACGTGACGGGCGCGGTGAAGATGCGCCTGCGCTCGCTGGCGATGACCGGCAACGGCGGCAAGCCCTGCGACGTGGTGTTCGTCGAGGTGGGCGGGACGGCCGGCGACTACGAGAACGGCTTCTACATCGAGGCGCTGCGCGAGCTGGCCTTCGAGGAGGGGCCGGAGAACGTCTGCTTCGTGGCGCTCACCTACATCCTCGAGCCCTCGATCCTCGGCGAGCAGAAGTCGAAGGCGGCGCAGCTCGGCATCAAGCGGCTCATGGAGGCGGGCGTCCAGCCCCAGCTCATCGCCTGCCGCGCCAAGAACCCGGTCACCGACAAGGTGATGCAGAAGATCGCGATGTTCTCGAACGTCCCGATGCGCCGCATCTTCTCGATGCACGACCGCGCCAGCATCTACTCGATCCCCGACGCCATGCGCGAGGGCGGGCTCGACCGCGAGATCCTCTCGATCCTGAAGCTGCACGAGCGCGTCAACACCGTGCAGGAGGACCGCGAGCGCGCCGTCTGGAGCGCCTTCACCGCGCGCATGGCCGCGCCGCGCGCGCACAGGGTGCGGATCGGCGTCCTCGGCAAGTACGCGAGCCTGCGCGACGCCTACGCCTCGATCGACAAGGCGATCGAGCACTGCGCGACCGCGCTCGGCGCGGACGTCGAGGCGGAGTGGCTCGACACGAGCGACGTCGACACGCTCGCGCGCGCCAAGGAGCTCGTCGGCCGCTTCGACGGCGTGATCGTGCCGGGCGGCTTCGGCATGCGCGGCGTCGAGGGGAAGATCCGCTGCGTGCAGGCGGCGCGGCTCGAGCGCGTGCCCTTCCTCGGGATCTGCCTCGGCTTCCAGGTGGCGGTCATCGAGTACGCCCGGAACGTGCTCGGCTGGCAGGACGCGCACAGCACGGAGTTCGACCCCGCGTCCACGCACCCGGTGATCAGCGAGCTCCCGGAGCAGAAGAGGCTCGAGGGCATCATGGGCGGCACCATGCGCCTCGGGGCGCAGGACGTGCAGATCGAGCGCGGCACGCTCGCGCACATGCTCTTCGGCGGCAAGGACCTGGTGCGCGAGCGCTTCCGACACCGCTACGAGGTGGAGCCGAAGGACGTGACGGCGCTCGCCGCCGGCGGACTGGTCTTCAGCGGGCGGCACCCCAAGCACCCGATCATGCAGGTGCTCGAGCTGCCGGTGGCGGCGCACCCCTACTTCATCGGCGCGCAGTTCCACCCCGAGCTCACCAGCCGCCCGCTCGACCCGCAGCCGATGTTCATGGGCCTGGTCGCTGCCGCGATCGCGCGCCGCGAGCCGGACTTCGCCCGCACCGAGCTCGGGCGCCGCTGGGTGCGCGCGGCGAACGCGGCCGGCGCCGGCGCCCCGGTCACGGCCTGACGCCCGCGCCGCGGGCGCGCCGCCCCGCTATCATCCGCGATCCGACATTCCGTGCATGCCGATGTAGCTCAGATGGTTAGAGCGAGGGATTCATAAACCCTAGGTCGGCGGTTCGACTCCGCCCATCGGCACTTCCCGACGCCCGCGCTCCCCGCGCGGGCGTTCGCGTATGTTCCGGCCCGCATGCACACGGACCCCGTGCCCGACCCCGCCGAGACCACCATCGAGCGAATCGCCGTCCTGTACGCGCTGGAGACCGAGGCGATGCCGGTCGTCGAGCGGCTGATGCTCTCCGAGCAGCCGGCGGTCGACCCGCAGCTCCGGCAGCGGCACTTCGCCGGCACCGTCGGGACGCTGCACGTCGACGTCCTGACCAACGGCCCGGACCCGCGCAACGGGACCGACCGCGTGGGTACCGACGCCGCCACCATGAGCGCGTACATGGCGATCCGCAAGCTGGTGCCCGACCTCGTCCTCAACGTCGGCACCTGCGGCGGATTCGAGGCCAGGGGCGGCAAGGTGGGCGACATCTACGTCTCGGCGGCGCCGCTCCTCTTCCACGATCGCCGCATCCCGATCGAGGGCTTCCTGCCGCAGGCGGAGGGGCGCTGGCCGTGCGCGCCCGCCCCGCGGCTCGCCGCCGCGATCGGCGCCAAGCCGGGAGTCATGAGCACGGGGAACAGCCTGGACTTCACCCCGGCGGAACTCGCGTTCATGCTGCGCGAGCGCGTCACCGCCAAGGACATGGAGTCGACCGCGATCGCTCAGGTGTGCGCGCAGTGCGCGGTGCCGTTCGTGGCGGTCAAAGGGGTGACCGACCTGGTCGACCGCCCGGAGCCGGTGCAGGAGGCGTTCCTGCGGAACCTGCGCACGGTGTGCGCGCTCCTCGGCGAGCGCACCGAGGCCGGCATCCGCTGGCTGGGCGCGCGCCCGCGCCGCGTGGCGGACCTCTGACCGACCGCGCCGCCCGCGGGCAACGCCCCAGGCGCGGCTCGAACGCGCGACCTCCAGTTTAGGAAACCGGTGCTCTATCCAACTGAGCTACTGGGGCCGATGGCCCGGCGGCCGCGGCTCACCTGCCGCCGGCGGAGTCGCGCTCTTCCCTGGCGCCCGCGAGATACACGAGTGCCCAGATCGAGAGGAAGACGACCCACGCTGCGTTGGCGAAGAGGACTGGCCACATGAGGGAGGAGAGTATACCCCCGCCCGATGGCCGACGCGCCCCCCGAGCCCCGCTTCCACGTGGTCCTGTTCCGGCCGCAGATCCCGAACAACACGGGGAACATCGGCCGGACCTGCATGGCCACCGGGTGCCGCCTGCACGTCGTGCACCCGATCGGCTTCTCGATGGACGAGAAGGCGCGGCGGCGCGCGGGGCTCGACTACTGGGAGGCGGTCGACTGCGTGGAGCACCCGTCGTGGGAGGAGTTCCTCGCGCGGGAGCGACCGCGGCGCATCTGGGTCTACACGAC
>JBILFU010000201.1:0-4073 GCA_044351405.1 Phycisphaerales bacterium | reverse complement strand
ATGCCCCTCGGCGGCCACCTCGACGAGCTGCGCTCGCGGCTCATCAAGGCGCTCGCGGTGCCGCTGGTGCTGGCGCTCGCCGTGTTCATGAACGCCGCGCACGTGCGCGAGTTCCTCGTGCGGCCGCTGGTGCAGGCGCTCGCGGCGACGAACCAGCCGACCAACCTCCAGGTGCTCGGCCCCACCGAGACCATCATGGTCGACCTGCAGATCTCGATCTGGACGGCGGTGGTGGTGTCGCTGCCCTGGATCCTCTGGCAGCTCTGGTCGTTCGTCGCGCCGGGGCTCTACGCGCACGAGCGCCGCTACGCGCGGTTCCTGGTGCCGCTCTCGGCGCTGCTGGTGGCGGCCGGGCTCACGGGGCTCTACCTGTCGATGCCCTACATGATGCAGGTGATGATCGGCTTCGGCACCGAGCCGCCGCGGACGGTGGCGCCGCCGCCGAGCGCGCTCGACGCCGCCGCGCCGCGCGTGCAGGTGCTCGAGCGCGATCCCGCCAGCGCGGAGCCCGGCCAGGTGTGGATGCTCAGGGGCGACTCGCAGCTCTACGTGGCGGTGGACGCGGGCCGCGGCGACGGGCAGCTCGAGGTGCGCACCGTGGCGACACGCACCACCGGGTCGCTCTCGCAGCAGTACCGGCTGCAGGAGTACGTGGACTTCCTGCTCTTCTTCGCGGTGGCGATCGCGATCGCGTTCCAGATGCCGGTGGCGGTGCTCCTCCTGGGATGGATCGGCGTGCTCGACGTGCGCGGGCTGCGGACGTACCGCAAGTACGCGTTCTTCGCCTGCGCGGTGATCGCCGCGGTGGTGACGCCGACGGTCGACGTGGTCTCGATGCTCGCGCTGATGGTGCCGCTCTACATGCTCTACGAGCTCGGGATCGTGCTGCTCTCGGTCGCCCCGGCACGCGCGGTGGCCGAGGGCGGCGTGCTGCGGAACGCGCTCGGCGCGCTCGTCGGCAGGCCGCGGTACGGGCGCCGCGGCACGGACGGCGCGGAGGGCGACGAGTGACGCGCGCGCGGCGCGGCGAGGGCGTGAGCCGCGGCGCGCGGCGCGCGGCCGGCTTCGTGCTGCGCGCGGCGGGCCCGCGCGCGGTGCGGTCCGGCGCGCGCGCGATCGACGTGGGCATGATGCTGCGCGCGATGACGCTGGCGCGGCACGCCGCGCGGCGCGGCGAGGTGCCCGTGGGCGCGGTGGTCTACCGCGGCCGCGAGGTGCTCACCGAGCACGCGAACGACCGCGAGACGACCGGCGATCCCACGGGCCACGCGGAGCTCGTCGCGATGCGCGAGGCCGGCCGCCTCCGCGGCGCATGGCGGCTCTCCGACTGCTCGCTCGCGGTGACGCTCGAGCCCTGCGCGATGTGCGCGGGCGCGATCGTCAACGCGCGCATCGGCCGCGTCTTCTTCGGCGCGCACGACCCGAAGGCGGGGGCGTGCGGCAGCCTGTGGACGATCCCCGCGGACGGCCGTCTCAACCACCGGCCGCCGATCGTGGCGGGCATCCTGGCGCGCCCGTGCGGGCGCCAGCTCACGGCGTTCTTCGCGCGCAGGCGTCAGGAGCGCTCGGCGTCGCGGGGCGCGGCGTCGCGGGGCGCGGCGTCGTCGCGCGGCGGCACCGCGCCGCGCGACGCGTCCACCAGCCCGTCGCCGAGCGCCTCGCGCAGCACCACGGTGGCGTAGCCGCCGGGCGGCAGGTCGAACGCGAGCCGCACGAACGTGCCGTGCCCGTCGAAGCCGGCCTCGATCTCGGGGTTCGACAGGCGCATCCGCAGCGGCCGGCGGTCGCCCGCGGGGCGGCGGCCCGGCGCGTCGAATCGCGCGGGGTCGAGGCCCATCTCGGCGATCGCGGCGCGCTCGCGCTCGAGCACGGCGCCCGAGGGGCGCATCGCGTCGTGGCCCGGGAGCGGGCCGGTCGCCGATATCTCGAGGCGCGCCGCGCGCGCGGCGATCGACTCCTCGCCCGCGGCGGCCATGGCGGCGTCGTCCACAGCGAACTTGGCGTTGTTCGCGGTCTTGCAAGCGATGTCGCCAGGCCCGACCTCGGCGAGCGTGCCCGCCTCGAGGCGCGCGTCGAGCACTCGGTTGAAGACCGCCGACTGCCACGCATCCGACCAAAGCTGCTGCACGTCGCGGCGCACCGCACGCACGGCCACCGCGGCATCGGCCCCGCGCGCGAGCGCGCGCGTCGCGGCGTACTCGGCATCGAGGCCGCGCGGCCAGAGGCGCGTCGCGTCGGCGAAGCGGCCGGCGTCGCATGCCTCGCGCGCCTCGCGCTCCGACTCCGGGAACGGCGAGCCGCGCGTCGTGAGCAGCTCCTCGACGAGCTCCGCGTGGCGGCCGGCAAGGAGGTGCGCGCCGAGCACGTGCCCGTTCGCGCGCATGCCGAACCGCTGCGGGCCGAAGTGGTTCGGGACGCCGGTGCGCCCGAGCTCGCCGACCGCGCGCCAGATCGCGGGCGCGCGCACCGGCTCGATGCCGCGGATCCGAACCGAGAAGCGATTGCCCGCCAGGTGCCCGGTCCGCAGCTTGTTCGCGTGCCATGCGTTCCACAGGACCTGGATGCGCGGGTCCCGGATCGCGCCCACCTGCGGCCTGCGCGGCAGGTGCACGCTCACGGTCTGGCTGGTGACGGCCGCGCGGTCCTTCATCCCGGCGGTGCCGATCGCCTCGGGGCCGACGCCGAAGTGCGCGCACAGGAGGTCGACCATCTCGTGGTGCGACACGCCCTCCTTCACGATGCGCAGGTAGAGGTGCTCTCCCTCGCCGCAGGGCTCGTACAGCTGGAGCTCCTCCACCAGGAAGTCCCCGGGCCGCTCCTTGATGCGCGCGCCCGCCACCGGCGGAGCCTGCACCAGGCGCCGCGCGGGAAGCGGGGAGGGCAGCGCGGCCGCGCCGGCGGTCATGCCGGCACCCCGCGCGCCCGCAGCGCGGCGAGCACCTGCGCCGCCGTGTCGCCTCCGTGGTCGACGAGCACCGCGTCCCAGCCGCACGCGCGCGCCGCGTCCACGTTCTCCGCGAGGTCGTCGAAGAACACGATGTCGCCGGGCGCCGCGCCGGCCGCGCGCTCGAACGCGCGGTAGATCGCGGCGTCAGGCTTGACCAATCCCATCAGGTGGCTCGCGAACGGGCGGCGGATCCGGCGGAACGCCTCGCTCCCGGCGAGCTGCTCCCAGTGCGCCGCGTTTGTGTTCGACAGGCACGCGGTGTCCGCGCCCGCGGCGTGGATGCGGTCGATCGCCGCGGCCATCCCCGGATAGTCCCCCAGGATCCATGACGCGTGGATGCGTCCGACCTCCTCGGCAGAGTGCCCGCCGACGATCGCCGCGAGCCGCTCGGAGTGGTGGCCGGCGGCGTGCTCGCCGCGCTGGTGCGCGCGCACGAGCGCGTCGATCTCGGGCGCGGCCTCCGCCGGCGCGCGCAGCGCGCGCGGCGCGATGCCCGCGGCACGGCAGCCCTCCTCCCAGGTGCGGCAGATGCGCACCACCACGCCCCCGAGGTCGAACACGGCGATGCGCGGCGCGCTCACCGGTCGTCCTCCTCCTCGTCCGGCCCCAGCTCGGGCGGGGGCTCCACGCCCGCGTCCGCGGTGGCCGCGTCCAGGACGTGCTCCTCCACCAGGATCGGCACGCCGTCGGCGACGCCGAGCGCGATCGCGTCCGACGGCCGCGAGTCGATCACCAGCGTCTCGCCGTCGCGGTCGATGACGAGCTTGGCGAAGAAGGTGCCGCCGTCGATGTCGTCGATGCGGATCTCGCGCAGGCTGCCGCCGAGCGCGCGGATCGTCTCCGCGAGCAGGTCGTGCGTCTGCGGACGCGGGATCTGAACGCCCTTGATGCGGCGGTCGATGGCGAACGCCTCGGGCAGGCCGATCACGATGGGGAACCGGCGCGTGCCGTCCGTCTCGGCGAGCTCGATCACCTGCATCTCCGCCATCTCGCGGATCAGGATGCGCGACACGTGCATCGGGACGGGCATGCGCCAAGTGTAGGAACGCGCGCGTGCGCGGCCCGGACCGCGGGGCAGCGGGGCGGCCTCAGTCGCTCAGACATGTTTCGCCTCGGCGGGCGCAGG
>JBILFU010000225.1:0-3768 GCA_044351405.1 Phycisphaerales bacterium | reverse complement strand
CACCGAGGCGAAACATGTCTGAGCGACTGAGGCCGCCCCGCTGCCCCGCGGTCCGGGCCTCAGCGCTCCGCCTGGCGGAAGAGATCGACGAGCTGCTCCACGCCCTCGGCCGCGTAGACCTGCTCGCGGAAGCCGGGGTTCGTCATCAGGCGCGAGATGCGGCCGAGCGCCTGGATGTGCTCGCTCGTCCGCTCCGGCGGGGAGACCAGGAGCACCACCAGGCGCACGGGCTTGCGGTCGATCGAGTCGTACTCGATGGGCTGCGCCAGGCGGCCGACGGCGAGGCAGAGGCCGTGCGCGGCGGGCGTCTTCCCGTGGGGGATGGCGAGGCCCTCGCCGATCCCGGTGGATCGCTGCTGCTCGCGCTCCCAGACGGCCTTCTTCACCGCCGCCGCGTCCGACACGCGGCCGGTGGCGGCCATGGCGTCGACGAGCGCGTCGATCGCCTCGCGCTTGTTCGCGGCGGCGAGCGGCACGACCACGCACTTCGGGTCGAGGAGTTCGGTCACGGTCGTCGGGACGGGCATGCGGAGCTCCGGGATGGGCACGGGTGAATCGCGGGATCGTACCAATGCCCGGCGCTTCCGCCCCCGGGGGAGCTCGTTCGCGCCGCGCTCAGGCGGGCGCGAGCAGCGCCCCGAAGCCGCCGTCCGCGTATCCCGCGTCCGGACCGCCGGGGACGCCGCGCGGCTCGCGGGACTCGACCTTCGCCACCCGTCGCCCGGTGCGGCCGGCCGCCCACTCCGCCTGCTGCGCGTTCTCGAGCGCCTCGAGGCTGCAGGTCGAGTAGAGGATCGATCCTCGCGGCGCGAGGAACGGCCGGTGCTCGTCCACGATCTGGCGCTGGAGCCGCACCACGGAATCGAGACGCGCGCGGTTGAAGCGGTACTTGGCCTCGGGCCGGCGCGGCAGCACGCCGGTGTTCGAGCACGGGACGTCGAGCACCAGCAGGTCGACCTTTCCGACGACGCGGCGCAGGCCCTCGGGCGTGGTGACCTTGACGCGCGGGTGGCCCTCGAAGGCGAGCGCGAGGGCGCGCAGGCGGTTGCCGTCGACGTCGGTGGCCACGATCTCGGCCTCGGGGTGCAGCGCGGCCAGCTGGCGCGTCTTGGTGCCGCGGCCCGCGCAGGCGTCCAGGATGACGGCGGGACGCATCGCCTCGGAGAGCCTCATCGGCTGCGCGCTCGCCGCGTCCTGCACGCGCGCGCCCGGATGGGCGGCGAGGAGGGCGACCAGGTCGCGGTGCTCGCCCGACCACGTCATGAAGCCGGGCTCGTCGTGCGGCGCGAGCGACGCCGCGAAGGCCGCGCCCGCCGCGGCGGCATCGGCGGGAACGCCCGCGAGCACCGTCGGCGCGGGACGCAGGCAGTGGACCGCGCGCTCGAAGGCGCGGTCGCGCCCGGCCGTGTTGATCCAGTGGAGCAGGAGGTCCTCGCCGACGCTCACCTGCTCCGCGACCCGCCGCACGTGGTCGCCCGGGAAGACCTCCTTCGACAGGCGCATGACGCGGCCGTCCGGCAGCGGCAGCACGTCGTGCCGGTTGCGCCACTCGCGCGGGTCCGCCGCGGCGCCGCCCTCGGGCTCGCCGCGCAGCGCGATCATGCGCCGCAGCACCGCGTTCACGAAGCCCGGCGCGCCGCGCTGGCCCTTGGCCTTGGTCCACTCGACGGTGTCGTCGACCACGGCATGGTCGGCCGCGTTGCCGAAGAGGAAGAGCTGCGCGCCCGCGCCCAGCAGCGCCGCCTGCACGCGGGAATCGACGTTCTCCCACCGGCGGTCGACGCAGGCGCGCGCGATCGCCGCGAGCGACATCCACCGGTGCGACACCGTGTGCTCGATGGCCCGCGCGAGCGCGGCGTCGCGTGCCTCCAGCTGGACGCCGCCCGCCGAGGGCGCACCACCCGTGTCCACGAACTCGAGGTCGGGAAAGCGACCCGCCTGCCGCGCCAGGCGGTCGAGGGCCGCGACGCGGGCAGGCGAGGGTGCGTTCGTGCGTTCGGTTCCGGTCACGCGCCTGGGCTCACGCCATCGCCAGGTGGCGCTTCGCGCGGGTGCGCCGGGCCTTCGACGGCTTCGGCTCCGCGGCGGCGCGGCCGCCGAGGAGGCCGGCCTTCTCCGCGGCCTTGCGGAGCGCGGCGGCCTTGTCGGTCGCCTCCCACGTGAAGGTGCCGGGACCGCCCTCGCCGGGCTTGCGGCCGAAGTGTCCGTGCGTCGCCGTGGCGCGGTAGATCGGCTTGCGCAGTCCGAGCGACGCGATGATGCCGCGCGGGGTCAGCTCGAAGTGCTTGCGGACCTGCTCCGCGAGCCACGCGTCGGGCACCTTGCCGGTGCCCTGGGTGTCGATGAGCACGCTCGTCGGCTGCGCCACGCCGATCGCGTAGCTCAGCTGGACCTCGCAGACGTCGGAGAGGCCGGCGGCCACGACGTTCTTGGCGATGTAGCGGGCCATGTACGCGGCGCTGCGGTCGACCTTGGTCGGGTCCTTGCCGCTGAATGCGCCGCCGCCGTGGCGGCCGCGGCCGCCGTACGTGTCCACGATGATCTTGCGGCCGGTGAGGCCGCAGTCGCCGTGCGGACCGCCGATCTCGAACTGGCCGGTCGGGTTCACGTGGACGGTGATGCCGTTGTGCCACCACTTGCCGAGCACCGGCTTGATGACGTGCTTGACGATCTCGGCCTTGAGCTTCCTCTGGCCCGCCGCGCCGTTCCACATCGGGTCGTGCTGGGTGGAGAGGACCACGGTGTCGATGCGCGTGGGCTTCAGGCCGGCGTACTCCACGGTCACCTGGCTCTTGGCGTCGGGGCGGAGGCCCTTGATGATGCCCTTCTCGCGGACGACCGCCTGGCGCTTCACCAGCTCGTGCGAGAGCGCGATCGGGAGCGGCATGTACTCGGGCGTCTCCCTGCACGCGAAGCCGAACATCATCCCCTGGTCGCCCGCGCCCTCGCGGTCCACGCCCATGGCGATGTCCTGGCTCTGCTTGCCGAGCACGACGCTCACGCCGCAGCTCTTCCAGTCGAAGCCCTTGGCGGCGTCGTCGTAGCCGGCGCGGCGGACCGCGTCGCGCACGATGTCCGGGACGTTGACGACGGCGTTCGTCGTCACCTCGCCCGCCACGACCGCGAGGCCGGTGGTCACGAGCGTCTCGCACGCAACCCGGCTGCGGGGGTCCTGCGCGAGCATCGCGTCGAGGACGGCGTCGCTGATCTGGTCGGCCAGCTTGTCGGGGTGGCCCATCGAGACGGATTCGCTGGTGAAGAGATGGCGGTCGGCGGGCATGTCGTGGCTCCGGGTTCGGCGAGGCTCTATCCGACCATCCGGATGGTCGGATGAAAGACGAAATCCTATCGGTCCCCTCCGGCGACCGCAACGGAACGGCACAGACGGACCGCGCCGCACGGCCATGGAACGCGATTATTGGCCGAACGCACAATGCACAACTTCCTTGCGAGGCGCAACTTGCCGAACGCGGTTCATGTCCTACTTTCGGAATCGTCCGGGGGTGTCGACCCATCGCTGCCGTCGTGCGTAGGAACCGCGGTATCTCGTGCAACGCCCCCTTCCGATTCTCCGAGCCGCAGCAGTTGCCGCGGCGATCGTCGCCGCCGCGGAGGGCGCCGGACGCGGCGCGCAACCCCGGGCGGCCGCGGCGAGGAACGCGGGCATCGGAGCCGATGCCGCGCAGGACCTTCCCGCCGCCGACCGGCCCGGCGGATGGGCGAGCGACCGCGTGCTCGTGAAGCTGCTGCCGGGCGCCGCGCTGGGCG
>JBILFU010000076.1:0-7947 GCA_044351405.1 Phycisphaerales bacterium | reverse complement strand
CTGCGCCGGAGTCGGCCGCGTACCGCGTGCGCAAGTTCGTGCGCCGCAACCGCGTGGCGGTGGCGACGGCCGCGGCGTTTGCCGCGCTGCTCGCCGCGGCGACGGTGGTGAGCACGCTCTTCGGCATCAGCGAGAGCCGCGCGCGCGACCGCGCCGAGCGGCGCGAGCGCAACCTGCAGCAGGTCCTCGACTTCCAGCACGACCAGCTGGCGACCGTCGGCCAGGAGGAGGCGGGGCTCGCGATGTTCGGCGAGATCGCGCGCCAGTTCGAGAACCGCCTGGAGCTCGACGGCATGCCCAAGGAGGCGCGCGACGCGGCCGTGGCGGGCTTCCGCCGGGCGATGCGCGGCGTGAACCCGACCGACGTGGCGTTCCAGCTCATCGAGCGGGTGATCCTGAAGCGCGGCGTCGGCCGGGCCGACGCGGAGCACGCCGCCGAGCCGCTCGTGCAGGCCGGGCTGCTCGGGGCGATCGGGCGCACCTACGCGGACCTCGGTCGCCCGGACAGGGCCCTCGACCTCTTCGCGCGGGCGGCCGTGCTCCTCGACCGGGAGTTCGGCCCCGACGACCGCCGCACGCTCACGGCGCGGGAGTGGATCGCCCGCTCGACGCCCGACGCCGAGGCCGCCGTCGCGGAGGCGGAGCGGCTCCTGGCGGACCGTCGCCGGGCGCTCGGGCCGGAGGACGAGGACACCGTCGAGTCGATGCGGGTGCTCGCGGGCGCGCTGGGCGGCGCGGGCCGCAGGGCGGACGCGGCCCGCACCTGGGGCGAGGTCGTCGCGATCGGCGACCGCGTCCGGGCGGATGCGCGGGTGATGGCGCGCGACCTCGCGGCCCACGGCGACGCGCTGCGCGAGGGCGGCGATCTCGACGCCGCGGTCGCGGAGTGCCTGCGCGCGAAGGCGGTGCTCGACGCGGCGCCCGCGCCCGCCGCCCGGCTGCGCGCGTTCGTACTGAACAACCTGGCGCTCGCGCTGACCGCCAAGGTCGGCTCGGAGACGGTGCCCGCCGGGCTCGACGCGCTGCGCGAGGTCGTCGCCATCGAGGACGCCGCCAACGGCGAGCGGCACGGCGACACCTTCGTCGGCCGCAGCAACCTCGCGGGACGGCTGATGGCGCAGTCCGCTGCCGACCGCGCCCGCCGCGACGAGGCGCTCGACGTCCTCCGGCGCGCCGTCACGATCGGGCGCAGCCTGGACTTCGCGCCCAGCGAGTACTACCAGTCGCTGCACACCCTGGCGGTCTTCGAGAAGGAGGAGGCGATGGCCGGTCCGGAGGAGGCGCGCCGGGCGCGCCTCGAGGCCGCGCTTGCCCTCGAGGTGGAGGCCTTCGAGACGCTTCGGTCCCGCCTCGGCGCCGACGCCGACGTCGTGATGGCCATCGAGGCCTCGCTGGCCTCCTTCCGCCAGTCGCTCGGTGCCCATGCGGAGGCGGAGCGGATCCTGCGCGGCCTGGCGCCGCGCCGCACGGCCGCGGACGGCTCCGGGTCCAAGGACGTGCTCATGCTCCGCGCGGACCTCGCCCGCGCGCTTGCGTCGCAGGGCCGCTGGGGCGACGCGATCGCCGAGCTGCGCGGTGCCGCGGCGGACGGCGCGGCCGCGCTGCCCGAGGACTCGTTCGCGCGCTGGAAGGTCGCGGAGCTGCTGCTCGCGTATCTCGAGCTGCGGAGCCAGGCCGAGCCGGGGTCGGTGACCGAGGCCGAGCTCGGGCGGGAGCGGGCCGCGGTGCGGGCGCGCAGGGAGGCTCGCGCCGCCGCCGGGAGGACCATCGACCTCCCTCCCGGCGATCTCGCCGTGCCATGACCGGATAACCCGGCCATCGCTGCGACAATTTTCGGTTGCTCCCTTGTGGGTCTCGTGCGCAGGCCTATCTTGGGACCGCGGTCGCTCTCGACCGAGGGGGGCGGAACTGGGTCACGGTCGGCTCCATGGCACTGCCCCCTCCTCTCCTCCGTCTGGCGCTCCGAGCATCCGTGCCCGCGGCCGTCCTCCTGGTGAACGCAGCGTCGTCGGGCGGTGGCCAGGTGATCGGCTGGGGCAGCGACCAGTTCGCGGAGCGGCCGCCGCTGCCAGCCACGGTCCTGCCGTTCCGGAAGGTGTCCGCGGGCACCGTGCACACCGCGGCGCTGCGCGCGGACGGAGCGATCCTCTGCTTCGGCCTCCGCGAGGACGGTCGCTGCGATGTCCCCGCGGGCCTCGGTCCGTGGCAGTCGGTGTCCGCGGGCGGTTCGCACACCGCCGCGATCCGTGCCAACGGCCTGGTCGCGTGCTGGGGCAGCAATGCGTTGCTGCAGTGCGACGTTCCCGCGGGCCTCGGCGCGTGCAGCGCGGTGTCCGCGGGCGGTTCGCACACCCTCGCCGTCCGCCTGGACGGATCCGTCGCCGCGTGGGGAAGCAACTCGTCCGGCCAGCTCGACCTGCCCGAGGAACTCGGCCCGTGCGTGGCGGTCGCGGCGGGCGGCGCGCACTCGGTGGCGATCCGCGTCGGCGGCTCCGTGGCCGCGTGGGGCTCCAACGCCGCGGGACAGTGCGACGTGCCCGCCGGCCTGCCGCAGGTGCAGGCGATCGCGGCGGGCGGCTCGCACACCATGGCGCTGCGCCAGGACGGCATCGTCGTCTGCTGGGGAAGCAACGCCAACGGACAGCGCTCGGTGCCGGCCGGCCTCGGTGCCTGCACGGCGATCGCGGCGGGCTCCTCCCATTCCGCCGCGCTCCGGGCGGACGGCACGCTGGTCGCGTGGGGCAGCAACTCCTACGGGCAGTCCGCCGGCCCCGTGGGCCTCGGGCCGTGCTCCGGCATCGCGGCGGGCGGCGGACACACGGTGGGCATCCGCGCCGACGGCGACCTCGGCTGCTTCGGCGCCGGGCTGGTCGACACCGGCCAGAGCCCGGACTACGGGCAGTCGCGTCCTCCGCAGGACCTCGGCGCCGTGGTGCGCGTGGCGGGCGGCGGCTTCCATGCGCTCGGGCTCCGTTCCGACGGCCGCGTCGTCGGGTGGGGCTCGGACGCGTCGGGCCAGGCCTCGCCGCCGGCGAACCTCGCGGGTGCCGTCGCCGTCGCCGCCGGCAGTTCGCACTCCGTGGCCCTGCGCTCGAACGGCCTCGTGACCGCGTGGGGCGACAACTCCTTCGGCCAGACCGACGTGCCGACGACGCTCGGCCCGTTCACCGCCGTGAGCGCGCATCCGTCCGGCAACCACAACGTGGCGCGCCTCGCCTCGGGCGCGGTCGCGTGCTGGGGGTCGAACTCGAACGGCCAGAGCGCCGTCCCGTCTGGGCTGGGGACCGTCGATCGCGTGGCAGCCGGCGGCGTGCACTCGCTCGCGCTGCGCCCGGACGGCACCGTCGCCGGATGGGGCAGCAACACCTTCGGGCAGGTCTCCGCGCCGGCGGGCCTCTCCGACGCGAAGGAGATCGCGGGCGGCGGCTTCCACTCGGTGGCGCTGCGATCGGGCGGCCTGGTGGTGTGCTGGGGCCGCAACGGCAACGGCCAGTGCACGGTGCCCGCGGGGCTGGGTGCGTGCGTCGAGGTGGCGGCGGGTGCTTCGCACACCGTCGCGCTCTGCGCGGACGGTACCGTGGCCGCCTGGGGAAGCGACACCTTCGGGCAGTCGACGCCGCCCTCGGGGCTGGCATCGGTCGCCTCGGTCGCGGCCGCGGGGTTCGCGACGTACGCGGTGCTCGACTCCGAGGCGAGCTCGTGCGCGAGCTCCGGCGCGCCCGGCCGTGCGACGCTCGCCGTCAGCGGGTCGCTCTGGGAGAACGTCGGCGTGTGGTCTTGGGAGAACTCCGGCCCGCGGGTGCCGGGCGGGCTGAGCCAGGTCGACCTGGGCGGCTCCGGCAGCGTCGCGGCCGGCTGCGACGCGCGCGCCGGGACCCTGGAGATGGGCGCGGGAAGCAGCCTGCTCGTCCTGCTCGATGCGTCCGTCCCGGGCGGTGCGGCGGCCGGCTCCGTGACGGTCGGCGCCGATGCCGACCTCGCCGGCCGCATCTGGATCATCGGGTCGGGCGCCGCCACGCTGCCCGAGGGCCTCAACGTGCCGGTGATCGCGGCCGGCTCGCCGCACGGCGCGTTCGACATCATCCAGAGCACCATTCCCGCCCCGCCCGGGAAGTTCCTGACGCTCGTGCCCTCCGCGGGCGTGGGCGGCATCACCTACACGCTGCAGCTGCGCGACCTCCCGTCGGGCGGCAATCCGTCGAGCGCCGATGCCGCGAACTTCGCCGGCACCGCGGTCGCCGCGGAGGCGATGGACTGGGACGGCGACTCGTTCGACGACCTGGCGCTGGCCATCGACAACGGCCCCGACCTGCCGGGCACGCTGCAGGTTCTCCTCAACGACGGCAACGGCAATCTCGACAGCTCCGTCTCGGTGCTGCGCGCCATCGCGCCGTCGCCGACCTGCCTGGCCACCGGCCGGATCAACGGCGACGGCAAGGAGGACGCCGCGGTCGGCTTCTCGTCCGACAACACCGTGCGGCCCTACTACAACCAGGCCCCCGCCGCGGGGCAGCCGTTCGGGCAGGGCCTCCCGATCCAGCTCGCGGCGACGCCGCTGAGCGTGGTGGTCGACGACGCGGTGCAATTCCTGCCGTCGGAGGCGAACCTCGTCATCGGCACCGCCGACAACACGGTGCAGACCGTGAACTCCGGCACCACGACGACGGTGGCCTCGGTCACGGTGCCCACCACGCCCTCCACCATCGGCAAGAAGGGCAAGGTCATCGTGAGCGGCGGCAGCACGGCCAAGTCGTTCGGCCCCTCGGCCCTGCCGCCCGGCCGGCTGGTGGTGCTCGAGGAGACCCCGAACGGCACGCTCCTCGAGACGCAGCGGATCGACGTCCCCGCCGAGCCCGTCCTCCTGGACTTCGCCGACATCGACGGCGACGGCAAGGACGACGTGGTGACGGCCAACGCGAACCCGCTTCCGCCGCAGGCGGGCGGCGCGCTGCCGGTGCTCACCCTCTTCCGCGGGCTGCAGGGCGGCGGCGTCGGCGGCGCGGTGCCCATCGGCCCGGCGGGCGCGTCCGAGGGGCTGGACGTCGCGCTCGTCGACTTCGACGACGACGGCGACCGCGACATCGTCAGCGTGCAGCGAACGGCGGGAACGCAGTCGGCTGCGGTCGTGCTGCGCGTCGACGTCGATCCGCAGCTCCCGCCCGGCGGGCCGCTGTCCATCGGCGCGGAGATCGCGCTGCCCGCGTCGCAGCCGGTCCTTGCGGCGCGCGGCAACCTCGACGGCGTGGGCGGCGACGACCTGTTCCTGGTGGACGACGCGCCCAGCACCGCGGGCCTGGTCGGCGGGGGCGCGTCCTCCGTGCGGCCGTTCCGCGGCGTTTCGGGCGACGCCTGCCCGTCCGACCTCAACGGCGACGGGCGGGTCAGCGGCGCCGACCTCACGGTGCTCCTCAGCTTCTGGGGCTTCCCGGGCCAGGGTGACCTGGACGGCAACGGCACCGTCGGCGGCTCGGACATCGGCATCCTGTTCGGCGACTGGGGCCCGTGCGCGGAGTGACGGCCGTGCGCCGCCGCGTCCGCACGTCGCCGCTCAGTCCCGCGTCGGCCACCCGCTCGCCTCCGCGATCGCCCCGCGCAGCCGCGCGGTGATCTCCGCCGGGTCGCGAACGCCCTCCGCCGCGAAGTCGAGCGTGCCCAGGTACTCGACCGTCGCGCGCCCGCGCGGCACGAACGGGTCGAGGATCGCGTTGCCGACCGTGGGCGTGCCGTGGATCCACAGCACCACGACGGGCGCCTTCGAGAGCGCGACGAGCGTCCCGGTGCCGTCCGCGAACGGGCCGAGCGTGCGCGGCGGTCGCTCGATCGCGCCCTCCGGGAACACGCCGACCACGCCGCCCGACTTCACGTGGCGCACCGCCTCGCGCAGCATGCCGGCGTCCGCGGCCGTGTAGGTCACGGGCAGCACCTGCAGGCGCCGCCACAGCCAGCCGAGCGCCGGGTGCATCTGCTCCTGCGCCATCATGAAGCGCACCTTGCGCGGCACGGCGAACTGCACGAGCGGCGGGTCAAGCCCGCTCGCGTGGTTCGCGACGATCACGAAGCCGCCGTCGGGCACCTGCAGGCGGTCGAAGCCCACCCAGCGCGTGCGGTGGATGAAGCGCGCGAGCGGCCGGGCGACGGCCTCCACGCAGCCGACGGCGCCGCCCCATGCGAGGCGTTCGCCGCTGCGGGCGCGGACGAGGAAGCCGACGGCGACGAGGATGGCGAGGGCAAGGAGCGATGCGGCTACGAGTGCGGTGGCTGCAAGGGCCAACCAGAGCACCGGGGCCGGACCGGCCTGCGACCACATCGCCATGCGGGCATCGTAAGGCGGGCACGGGTGGCGGTGAGCATGTCGGTGAGCCGTACACTTCATGCGTGGATCGACGCTCGCACGCCCATTCCGCCGACGATCGCCTCGATGCGTCCATGGTCGAGGTGCTGCGCGCGCAGTCGCCCGCGATCCGGCTGTCGACGCTCGATGGCATGTGGCGTTCCGCGCGGGAGTTCGTGATGGCAGGCGTGCGCGCGCAGCATCCGGACTGGACGGACGATCGCATCGCGCGCGAGGCGGCTCGCCGCATGGCCAGCGTCCGGTCCGAGGCCCGCTGATGGAGCCGACCGAGCTGCTCAGGCTGGTGGGGGAGCAGCTCGACCGAATCGGTTGCCCACGGTTCACGACGGGCTCCGTGGCCGCGATGGTCTACGGCGAGCCGCGTTTCACCAACGACATCGACATCGTGGTCCGCATCGGGGAGCGCGAGGCACGCGAGATCGCCGCGGCGTTCGAGGGAGACGACTGGTACGTGAGCGCCGAGGCTGCCGTCGATGCCGCCCGGGTCGGCGGCATGTTCAACATCATCCACGTGCCGTCCGGCCTCAAGGTCGACCTGATCGTGGCGCCGGGCGATGCCTACGACGCGGAGCGCTTCGCCCGGGTCCGGAACATCCGGATGTCCGACGGCAGGCTCGAGCCCTTCTCGGCGCCCGAAGACGTCATCCTCAAGAAGCTCGTCTTCTTCCGGGAGGGTGCATCCAGCAAGCACTTGCGGGACATCGCCGCCATGATCGAGGTCCAGGGCGCCGACGCGCTCGACTGGGAGTACCTGTCGCTCTGGGCCGGCCGGCTCGGCGTCGAGTCCGAGCTCGCGCGGTTGCGGCCGGGGGGTTGATTCCCCGCATCCGCTATCCTCCCGCAAGTTTGGCCCGACCTCGCCGCTTTGCCCGCGGCCGGGCCCGACGCGCGCACCGGACCCGCCCCGACCGGCGGTCACCCACACGATGCCACGCCGCACCGACATCCACACGATCCTGATCATCGGCTCCGGCCCGATCGTCATCGGCCAGGGCTGCGAGTTCGACTACTCCGGCACGCAGGCCTGCAAGGCGCTGCGCGAGGAGGGCTACCGCGTCGTCCTCGTCAACTCGAACCCGGCGACGATCATGACCGACCCGGCGTTCAGCGACCGGACGTACATCGAGCCGATCACGCCCGAGGCCGTCGAGAAGATCATCGTGCGCGAGAAGGAGCTCGGCACGCCGGTCGACGCGCTGCTGCCGACCCTCGGCGGGCAGACCGCGCTCAACTGCGCCTGCGCGCTCTGGGACAAGGGGATCCTCCAGAAGCACGGCGTCGAGATGATCGGCGCCGACCGCGAGGTGATCCACCGCGCCGAGGACCGCGAGGCGTTCCGCAAGATCGTCGAGCGCCTGGGCCTGAGGCAGCCGCTCAGCCGCACCGTCACCACGATGGACGAGGCGCGCGAGTTCCTCAAGGAGTGCGGCCTCCCCGCGATCATCCGCCCGGCGTTCACGCTCGGCGGCACCGGCGGCGGCATCGCCTACAACCTGGAGGAGTTCGAGGAGATCATCCGCCGCGGCCTCTCCGCGAGCATGATCGGCCAGGTGCTGATCGACAAGAGCGTGCTCGGCTGGAAGGAGTACGAGCTC
>JBILFU010000074.1:0-8057 GCA_044351405.1 Phycisphaerales bacterium | reverse complement strand
GATCGCGAACGGCCCTTACCGTCGCGGCGCGCAGGCGGCGCCCGCGCCTCGCGCTTGGAAATCACGTTCGGTCACATCCGCCAGGGCGCGGAAAGAAGGGAAGGGTTGAGGGAATGAACCGCATCAATCGCGTCGCAACCGCCACCGCGGTGGCCATCGGAGGCCTCGCTGCCGCTGCCGGCGCGGCCATCGTGCCCATCACCAGCAACAGTTCGCTCAGCACGGAGGGGCTCGGCGCCTTCGTGGGCACGCTTGACTACAACTTCCTGGGCGGCACGACCGGCCAGCTGGACGTCACGCTGACCAACACCACCGCCGCCGCGACGGGTGGCTACATCACCGCGTTCATGTTCCGTCCGCCGGACGAGCTCGGCGCGTTCGGATGCTCCTTGATCTCGTCCAGCTACGCCGCGATGACGAACATCCCCGCCGGCGCGAGCGGTTCGCCGTTCCCGGGTCCCTGGATCGGCGGCGCGGGGCTGGGAGGATCGTGGCTTGCGGGCGGTGCGCCCGGCGGCGGCATCGCCATCGGCCAGACCGGCAGCTTCAGCTTCACCATCACCGGTGCCAATGCGTCCATGCTGACTTCGGACTCCTTCGTGTCCGGCGACCTGGTGTCCGACCCGTACGCCTTCGTGGTTCGCTTCCGCGGCATGGAGCAAGGCGGCTCGGACAAGGTCCCGGCGAACCAGCTGCCGGCGCCCGGCGCGCTGGGGCTCCTCGGCGCGGCAGGCCTGTGCGGCGCGACGCGTCGACGGAGGCAGTGACGATTCACCGCGCGGCGATCGGGGTCCGGCCCTGGTCCGGGCCCCGGTCGGGCAGGGGCGGGCCGCCGGCCGCCCTCACGCCCGCTTGACCGGCGGCTCGATGCGCGTCCGTCCGCCGAGGTGCGGCCGCAGAGGTTCGGGGACGGTCACCGTGCCGTCGGCATTCTGGTGGATCTCGAGCAGCGGAATCAGCACGCGCGGACTCGCGATCACCGTGTTGTTGAGCGCCCACGCGAAGTGGACCTTCCCGTCCGCGTCCTTGTAGCGCAGGTTGAGCCGGCGGCACTGGAAGTCGCCCAGCCGGCTCGCGCTGTGCGTCTCGCCGTACTCGCCCGTCGGCGCGCCGTCCTTGCCGAGCTCGCCCCGGCCGGGCATCCAGCACTCGACGTCGATCATGTCCTCGTTCTTCATGCCGAGGTCGCCGGTGCAGCACTGGAGCAGCCGGTACGGAAGGCCGAGCGACTGCAGGATCTCCTCGACGAAGCCGAGCATCCGCTTGTGCCACGCGCGGCTCTCCGCGTCGTCCGCCCTGCAGACGACCACCTGCTCGACCTTGTCGAACTGGTGGATGCGGTAGAGGCCGGCGGTGTCCTTGCCGGCGGCGCCCGCCTCGCGGCGGAAGCACGTGCTGACGGTCGTGTACGTGAGGGGCAGGGCGCTCTCGGGCAGGATCTCGTCGGCGTGGATGCCCATCAGGCCCACCTCGCCGGTGCCGGTCAGGAACAGGTCGTGCCCGCTGCCGCGCGCGGATTCCTCGATGTGGTAGGCCTGCTCGCGGCCGAACGGGAAGAAGCCCGTTCCCTGCATGCACTCCTCCTTCACGATCACCGGCACGCCGATCGCCGTGAAGCCGTGCTTCTCCACCATGTGGTCGAACGCGTAGCGCAGCACCGCCTGGTGCAGGCGCATGCCCATGCCCGTGAGGATGTAGTGGCGCGTGCCGCTCATCTTTACGCCGCGCTCGAAGTCGGCGAGGCCGAGCTCCCTCACGAGCTCGAGGTGCGTGCGCGGCCTGAAGCCCTTGTTCGCCTCGAAGCCCTTCGCCGGGTCGAAGCCCGCGGGATGCCAGCGCCGGATCTCGACGTTCGCCGAGCTGTCCGGGCCCCTCGGCACGTCGTGCGCGGGCGGCTGCGGGACGCGCATCAGGAGGTCGTTCCAGTGCGGGTCGACGGCGCGCAGCTGCTCCTCCAGCGCGGCCACCTCGCTCTTCAGGGCGACCGGCTTCGACTCGAGCTCCGCGAGCTGCGCCTCGGCGGCGGCCCGGGCGGCGCCCTCGGCGGACTTCAGCTGCCCCTTGAGCTTCCCGATCTGCGGGCCGATCTCCTTGCTCAGCCTGTTCTGCTCGGCGCGGCGCGCCTCGAGCCTCTGCAGGATGTCGCGGCGCTCGGCGTCGAGCGCAAGCAGCCGGTCGAGGTCGACCTCCGCGTTCTTGTCGCGGGCTCCCTGGCGGAAGCGATCCGGGTTCTCGCGCAGCTGGCGGATGTCGATCATGGGGCGGGAATCGTACTTCCCGGCCGCGCGTCACGCCCCCGGCGCGCGGTAGTTGGGCGTCTCCGCCCAGCGCATCTTCTCGACGAGCGTGTCCCAGTAGCTCGAGCCCGGGTGCGCCACGACGCGCGCCATCGCTCCGTGCCGCCCCGCGACCACCGTGTCGCCGACCCGCAGGCCCACGTTGATGTGGCCGTCGAGGACGAGCGTCGTACCCTCGTTGGCACGCACCACGCGCACGCTCACGTCGAGGTGCGCGGGCACGACCACCGGCCGGAACGCAAGCGAGTGCGCCGCGGCCGGGGTCACCACGATCGCCTCGACGTCCGGGTGCACGATCGGGCCGCCCGCGCTCGCGTTGTACGCGGTGCTGCCGACCGGCGTCGCGATGATGATGCCGTCGCCCTGGAACTCGGGGCCGTGGTCGTCCTCGAAGCGGATCGCGAGCTCGATCATCCGGAAGGGCGCCCCCGCCGTGACGACCGCGTCGTTGACCGCGAGTCCCTCGTAGCGCACGTTGCCGTCGGCCCCGCGCACGAGCACGGAGAGCACCATGCGCTGGCGCACCGGCGGCTCCGCGCCCAGCGCGACGGCCGCGTGGCGCTCGAGCTCCGCCGCGTCGAACTCGGCGAGGAAGCCGAGCCTGCCGACGTTCACGCCCACCACGGGCACCGCGCGGTCGACGAACTGCCGAAGCGCCGCCATGATGGTGCCGTCGCCGCCCACGACCACCGCGCGGTCGGCGCGCAGCCCCGCGGGCAGGGGCTCGTTCACGTCGAACTCGCCGACGACCTCGGCATGCCGCGCGACCGTCGCACGCACGCGCTCGAGCACCTCGCCGGTGCCGGCCCGCGCCCGCGCGCTCAGCAGGACGGCGCGCATCAGGCGACCATCCCCTTGGTGAGCCGCATGAAGGCGGTCTCGAGGTTCACGGGCTCCTCGTGCATGGCCAGTATGCGGTACCCGGCCGTCACGAGCCGCGCGGGCAGGTCGCTCACGGGCACGGGGCTCCTGCCGTCGAGGGTCACGTCGATGCGCGGCCTGCGGCCCTCCTCCTGGACGACCTCGGCCTTGGCGATCCCCGCCACCGCGGCCAGCATCCGCGCGGCGTCGGCGTGCCGCTCCTCCACCGTGATCTGCACCACCGCGCCGCTCCCGACCTTCTGCATGATGTCGCGCACGCTGCCCGCGTAGATCAGCTCGCCGCGCTCGATGATCGCCACCATGTTGCAGATGTCCGCGAGCTCGTGCAGGATGTGGCTCGAGATGATGATCGTCTTCCCCATGCGCCGCAGCTCCTTCAGGAGCTCGCGCATCTCGATGCGCGCGCGCGGGTCCAGGCCCGACGCCGGCTCGTCCATCAGCAGCACCTTCGGGTCGTGGAGCAGGACGCGCGCCACGCTCAGGCGCTGCTGCATTCCGCGGCTCAGGCCGTTCACCTCGGCATCGCTCTTGTGCTCGAGCCCGGTGAGCGCCAGCACGTCGCGGATCGACCGCTCGCGCCGCTCCCCGTGGATGCCGTAGCAGGCCGCGAAGAACTGCAGGTACTCCGCGACCAGCATGTCGTCGTACGCGCCCATGAAGTCGGGCACGTAGCCGATCACCGGCCGGATCAGCGGGTTCTGGTAGCCGACCGTCTTGCCGTCGATGCGCGCCTCGCCCCAGGTGGGCTTCAGCAGCGTGGCGAGGATCTTGATGGTGGTGGTCTTGCCGGCGCCGTTGGGACCGATGAAGCCGCAGCATGCGCCCTCCTCGATCTGCAGGTTGAGGTTGTTCAGGGCGACCAGCTCACCGTACTTCTTGGTGAGGTTGATCGTCTCGATCATCGGCATGGCGGGGCCATTCTAGGTGCGCGGGCGCGGTCAGCGCGCGGGCGGCGGCAGCATGCCCCCGGGCAACGAGGGCAGCGGGAACACCACGCGCACCACCGTGGTGCCGTCCGCCGCGGGCTCCCGGCCGTCGATCGTGAACGGCACGGGCATCCCGATGCCCGCGGCGCCGTCGTCGCGAAGCGTGCCGACGACCACCAGGCAGGGCGTCGACAGCCACCTTGACAGGTCGAGCCCGCGCCCGAGGTCGCGCTCGACGCGCACCGACTCGCTGCGCCAGCCGCTCGACGGCTGGTCGGGATCCTGCAGGTAGACGGGCGGCTGCAGCATCGCGTGGAACTGCAGCATGTCCAGCCGCTGCTGGTCCGTGAAGGCCGACGCCGGGTCCAGGACGCTCGCGGCGCTGCCGACGAGCGGCTCGTACCAGAGCGCACGGAAGGTGCTCGACGCGCCGTCGCGTCCGCCGTCGCGCGCCGGCCCCGGAACCGGAGGCTTCGTGGGATCCGTCTCGACTCCGTAGAGGGAAGGCGCGACGTCGAGCGGGACGTTGGGCGCCCACTCGGCCATGCGTGCGACGCGCGCGAACGAGGGCATGGCGCCGCTCGGCGAGATGACGGGCACGGGCATCGGCGCCGTCCGGCGGTGCGGCGTGTGGAAGGGGAACACGTGCACCAGCGTCAGGTCGGTGAGCTTCCCGGGGAGCGAGTGCACCAGCGCGCCGTAGAGGATCACGGTCGGCTGCGGGCCCCACGCGACGTCCTGCCGGAGCCTGCGTTCCGGCATCTCCCGCGGCAGGCCGTCCCACGCGGCGGGCGGCGTGCCCACCCAGTGCGCGCCCAGCACGGTCGCGGTGGCGCGCGCGGGCACGTCGTGGTCGGCCTGCGAGCCGGCGGGCACCAGGTAGGTCTCGGTGTCGGGGAACCCGCCCGCCTCGCCCGTCGGCGGGGGGAACCACGTCGTCAGGAGGTCGCTTCCCGGCGCGCCCTCCGTGCGGGCGAGCGTGACGCGCGCGCTCCCGTAGCCGGGCAGGGCGGCGCCGATCCATCCCTGCGCGCGCACCGGTCCCGATCCGGGCGGTTCGCCGGGCAGCTCCACGCGGTCCAGGAAGGTGAGGTGCTGCACGCGCGCCGAGCCCAGCTGGAAGAGCCCCGAGAGGATCCACGCGAGCGCGGTGGCCGCGGCCGCCACCGCCACGAAGCCGAGCCACGCAAATCGCTGCCGGCCGGCCGCGCGCAGCAGGTAGTGCGACCCGGGACCCGCGAGCGCCCAGTACGCCGCGAACGCGCCGAGGAGCCCCAGCACGCCGAGGGCCGCGCGGCTCTGCAGCCCCACGAACCGGTTCACGATCGCGCCCCCGTTGCCGGGCACCGTGATGCCGCTGCGGGTGTCGATCCGCTTGGCCTCCCGGTAGGCCGCCCACTCGGACTGCGTGGGCGCGTCCGCGCGCCGGCCCAGGATGCGGTTCCAGAACGCGTCGGCGTGCGGCAGTCCCTCGGCCGTCAGCTGCCGCCGCTCCAGGCCGTCCACGTCGATGCCGACCACGGTCACGAAGCCGAAGCCGAGGGGCCTGCGCACCGCGAGCGCCATGCCGTCCATCCCGCCGTCGGCGACCACGTTCCCGGAGCGTGCGTCAACCTTGGCCGGCGCCAGGATCAGCGGCACGTGGCCGTTGCCCGGGTCGTCGGGAAATGCCCAGACCGCCGTGCGCGCGCCCGCGTTGCGCAGCGCGCCGCCGCGCGAGACCACGGGCATCAGCCTCTCCACCGCGACGCCCTCCAGGCGCACCGCGCGCTCGGGAAGCACGTCGCCGATCGGGGTGCGGCCGCGCTGGCCGCCCATGCCCCACGGGTCGCCCGTCTCCGGGAGGACGATCACCAGGTTGCCCCCGCGCCGCACCCAGTCGAGGAGCGCTCGCGCCCGCTCCGCGCCCAGTTCGCGCACCGGCGCGTCCGTCCAGACGATGGTCTCGTAGCTCGCGAGGCCCTCCCAGCGGTCGGGCAGTCCGTCGGCCCCGATGCCCCGCGCGACCTTGGAGAGCTCGTTCATCGAGGTGACCGAGGCGGCGTCCGGCGAACCGGCAGAGAGCGCGGCCAGTCCCGCTCGCCCCTCGCCCACGATCCCGACCAGCGCCTCCGTCACCTCGACCGGCACCGCCGGCTCCTCCGCCACCGAGCCGTCGATGCGGCGCTCGGCGAGGACGCGCACGGGCCTGCCGTCGTCCGTCTCCACGACGCGCAGCGTGCTCACGGAATCCGTCGTCGACTGCGCGGACGCTCCGAGCATCGGTGCCACGCCGTAGACCCACCGCTCGACGGGCGCGCCGGGCGCGAGCGCGACGTCCCGCGAGTAGCGGGCGATGTCGCCGTCCGCGTTGCGCACGAGCCACTCGAGCCGCGCCTGCACCGGCGCCTGCAGCGAGCTCGTCGCGCGGACCAGGATGGCCGTCGGGTCGCCGGGGCGCACGTGCGCACCCACGCCCATGCGCAGCAGCGACACGTCCACGTCGGCGGCGTGGGCGAACGCAGCGGCCGCGGCGGCGACGGCCGCGCATGCGGTTGCCCGGAACGCTCCTCGGCTCATGCCCCCATCTTCCCGAATTCCTCGAGCATCGCCGCGTGGCTCCGCGTGCCGTTCATGAAGCAGCGCACCTCGAACTTCTCGTTGGGGCTGTGCACGCGGTCGTCGTCGAGGCCGAACCCGACCAGCAGGCTGTCGACCCCCAGGATCCGCTGGATGCTCCCGACCGCCGGGATGGAGCCGCCGGTGCCGATGAGTGCCGCGTCCCGGCCGAACACGCGCTTCAGCGCCCGCGTCGCGCAGCGCAGGTACGGCGAGTCGGTGCGCACGTGGATCGCCGGGTTGACGCCGTGCGCGTGCACCTCGAGCGAGTACCCCGGCGGCACCTGCCGGCGCAGGTGCTCCTCCACCAGCGAGCGGATGCGCTCGGGATCCTGCCCGGCCACCAGGCGGCAGCTGAACTTGACCGACGCCTTCGACGGGATCACGGTCTTCGCGCCCACCCCCGTGTAACCGCCCACGATGCCGTTGCAGTCGCAGGTGGGCCTGCTCCAGATGCGCTCCAGGCAGGTGCGGCCCTTCTCGCCCCAGGCGTGTCGCACGCCGGCGCCGGCGAGGAACTCCTCCTCGCTGAAGCCCAGCCGCTTCCAGCCCTCCAGGACCTCGGGCGCGGGCTCGGGGATGCCGTCGTAGAAGCCCGGCACGGCGACGCGGCCGTCGCTGTCGTGCAGCGAGGCGACCATGGCGGCCAGCGCGTTGATGGGGTTGCGCAGGCTGCCGCCGTACATCCCGCTGTGCAGGTCGTGGCTGGGGCCGGTGAGCGTGGCCTCCAGGTAGCAGAGCCCGCGCAGGCTGGTCGTGATGGCGGGGGTGTCGATGTCCCACATGCCGGTGTCGCTCACCACCGCCACGTCGCAGGCGAGTTCCTTCGCGTGCGATGCCATGAACGGCTCCAGGCTCGCGCTGCCCGACTCCTCCTCGCCCTCGATCATGAGCGTCACGGGGCAGGGCGGCCCGCCGGCCGCCTCGTGCCACGCGCGGAGCGCCTCGACGAACATCATGACCTGGCCCTTGTCGTCCACGGCCCCGCGCGCCACGATGCGCTTGCCGTGCGGCCCGTCCACGAGCTGCGGCTCGAACGGCGGGCTCTCCCAGAGCTCCAGCGGGTCGGCCGGCTGCACGTCGTAGTGCCCGTAGAAGAGGACGCGCGGCGCGCCGGCTGCCCCGGTGCCGGGGTGGTGCGCGAGCACCATCGGGTGTCCCGCGGTCCTCACGCCGGTGGCATTGAAGCCCATGGTGCGCAGGTCGCGCACCATCCACTCGGCGGCGTGGGCCACGTCCGCGGCGTGCGCGGGGTCGGTGGAGACGCTCGGGATGCGGAGGAAGTCGCGGAGGCGCTCGATGGCGGCGGGCTCGTTGCGGTCCACGCGCGCAAGGACGTCGTCCAGGGTCGAAG
>JBILFU010000073.1:0-8141 GCA_044351405.1 Phycisphaerales bacterium | reverse complement strand
CGCGACCTTCGCGTCCTCCTCCATCCATGCCTGGTACCGCACGCCCCGGGCGCGCTGGTCGGCGATGACGGCATCGAGGACGCCGGGCATGCCCGCGAGCGCCTCGGGCGCGTGGACGCCCGGCTTGTGCACCTTGCCGGCGGCGATCAGCCGCAGCACGCTGGTGGCCGGGAAGGCGGTGGTGCGGCTCATGCTCGGGAAGCCGGTGGCGGGGTCGAGTTCGTCGTGCAGCGTCCACGCCAGGCGCACGGCGCGGCCGTCGCGCGTGCCCCAGGCGCGAACGGTCATGACGGTGACGTCGGTCTCGCCCTCCTCGTAGGTCCAGTGCGGGAAGAGGAGCTTCGCCGTGAGGTCGATCGGCCGCACGCGCGCGCCGCCAACCTGCACGGGTTCGTGCGAGAAGAGCCCCAGGTGGCGCAGCGTGCGCATCAGCTCCGAGTGGCCGGGCCAGCGCATCGTCTTCTCGCGCATGTTCGGGACCCTCAGCGTGTCGGCCAGGCTGCGCAGTCCGTCCGTGTAGAAGGCCTCCAGCGTCCCGACGCCCGGGATGGTCACGAGCTCCGGCTCGCTGAGCGCCTCCTTCACGACCACCTTGCCGTCCTCGACGATGCGCGAGGGCCGCACGTACTCCTCGATCACGTCGTGGTGGCTGAACGGCGCCTTGTACTGCCACGGCCAGTGGCGCGTGCGCGGCAGGCCGCCCACCAGGATCTCGATGGTGTCGCAGCGGTCGAGCGTGCGAGCGGCCCAGCCGGCGAGCATGTTGCTCATCCCGGGCGCGACGCCGCAGTCGGCGACCACCGGCACGCCCGCCTTGCGCGCGAGCCGGTCGTGCTCGCGGAAGTCCTCGGGCATGAAGCTGATGTCGACGTACGGGACGCCCGCCTCGATCACGCCGCGCATCACGTCGTAGCCAAATCGGCTGGGGAGCGCGCCGAGGACGGCGTCGGCCTTCGTCCGGCGGACGAGCGCCTTTGCCTTCGCGGCTCCGCCGGCGTCCGCGCGCAAGGTGCGTACCCGTCCGCCCGATCGGCGCCGCGCGCGCTCGAGCGACGCGGCGCCCATGTCGGCGACGGTGACCTCGAACCCGGGCATCGCGGCAAGGTCGGCCGCCGCCACGCTCCCGACCATGCCGGCACCGAGGACGAGGATGCGCATGCGTGGGCTCCTCAGGCGGATTCGCGCGGCATCACGCGGTGCATCTCGCGCTCGCCGCGTCCGCGCAGCGGGTAGTCCTTGCGCAGCGGGTGGCCCGGGAAGTCCTTCCACAGCAGGATGCGGCGCAGGTCCGGGTGCCCGCGGAAGCGGATGCCGAACATGTCGAACACCTCGCGCTCGAGCCACTCGGCGGTGGGCCACACGTCGGCGACGGTGTCGACCACCAGCTCGGGGTCGGGCTCCGTGCCGGCGGTGTCGACGGAGGGGTCCAGCCACACCTTGAGCGTGAGCCGGCGGTCGTGCGCATGGCTCGCCAGGCAGTAGACGACCGCGAAGCGCGCCGGCTGCGGCGCGGGATAGTTCAGGTAGTCGACCGCGGTGACGTCCGCGAGGAACTCGTACGAGCACTGCGGGTCGTCGCGCAGCAGGCGGCAGACGTCCTTCAGGCGCTCGCGCGGCACGATGACGGTGGTCTGGCCGCGGAACTCGGCGGCGAGGAACTTGACGTCCGGGAAGGCCGCCTTGAGGACGGGCAGCGTCGGGTGGTCGAGCTTCATGGGAGGCGAAGTGTAGGCGGAAAATGGGGCCCGGCCGCGACTTCGGCGTCAGTGCCTGAAATGCCGCGTCCCCGTCAGCAGGCACGTCACGCCGCGCGCGTTGCACAGGTCGAAGGTGTCCTGGTCGCGCTTGCTGCCGCCCGGGTGCACAATGCACGTGACGCCGGCGTCGGCGAGCAGCGTCGGGCCGTCGGCGAAGGGGAAGAACGCGTCGCTCGCCGCCACGGCCGCGAATCCGGCGCCGCGTGCGCCCGTGCCCGCGCCGCTGCCCGCCATCTTTCCGCGCGCCTTCTCGACCGCGTTTCTGCAGCTCGCCACCCGGTCCATCTGGCCGGCGCCCGCACCGAAGAGCATGCCGTCCGCGCCGATGCACACCGCGTTCGACTTCAGGTGCTTGGCCACCGTGAACAGCACGCCCGCGTCCGCGAGCATGGCCGCATCCGGCGCCGGCCCGGCCGCGTGCACGAACTTCGCCGGGTCGATCGCGTGCACGTCCCGGTCCTGCGCCAGCATGCCCCCCGGCACGCTGCGCCAGGAGAGCCCGGCTGCCGGCGCGCCCAGCGCACCGACCGCGAGGAGCCGCGCGTTCTTCCATCGCGCCTGCAGCACCTCGAGCGCGCGCGGCGCGTAGCCGGGCGCGATCACCACCTCCAGGAACCGCTCGCCGGCGGCCATCGCCTCGGCGGTCTCCGCGTCCACCTCCGCTCCGAAGGCCACGATTCCGCCGAACGCCGCGAGCGGGTCACCCGACCACGCGCGCTCGAACGCCTCGCGGACGCCGTCGGCCACGGCCGCACCGCAGGGGTTGGTGTGCTTGATCACCGCACAGGCCGCGCCGCCGAGGCGCTGCAGCGCGAGGTCCTGCACCAGCTCGAGCGCGGCGCCCGCGTCGAGGAGGTTGTTGTAGCTGAGCGGCTTGCCGTGGAGGAGCCGGGCGCGGACCACGCTGGGCCCGTGCGCGCCGGCATCGGCGTACACCGCGCCGCGCTGGTGCGGGTTCTCGCCGTAGCGAAGCTCGTCCGCGAGCTCGAGCCGCAGCGTGACATCGCGCGGGAACGCGCCCGCGCCCTCACCGCCGCCCGCCCCGCCGAAACCGTTCGCCCCCATCCACCGCGCGATCGCCGCGTCGTACGCCGCCGTGCGCGCGAACACCGCGTGCGCAAGCTCGCGCCGCAGCTCGCCCGTCGTCGCGCCGCCGTTCGCCGCCATCTCGCCCAGCACGCGCGCGTACTGCACCGGGTCGGTCACCACGGTGACGCTCTCGAAGTTCTTCGCGGCGCTCCGCAGCATCGACGGTCCGCCGATGTCGACCTGCTCGACCGCCTCGTGCTCGGCGATGCCCGGCCGCGCCACGGTCGCCTCGAACGGGTAGAGGTTGACGCACACCAGGTCGATCGCGCCGATCCCGTGCTCCTCCATCGCCGCGACGTGCGCCGCGTTGGAGCGGACCGCGAGCAGCCCCCCGTGGACGCGCGGGTGCAGCGTCTTGACGCGCCCGTCCATCATCTCGGGGAATCCGGTCAGCTCCTCGATCGGCAGCGTGCGCACGCCCGCCTTGGCGAGCGTCGCGGCAGTCCCGCCCGTCGACACGATCTCGACGCCCATCGCGGCAAGGCCGCGCGCGAACTCCACGAGCCCCGTCTTGTCGCTGACCGAGACCAGCGCCCGGCGGATGCGCGGGCCGGCGCTCACGGCGCGGGAGCGGCGGAGGCGGAGGTTCCGGACGGCGCCTCGCGGCGGGCGGGCGACAGGCGCTCGACCCGGCCGTCGGCGGCCATCACGAGGAGGTCGCCGTCGACGGGCGCGGTGAAGCGCACGTGCACGGCGCTCGGGATGCGGGCTTCGTGGATCACCCGACCCGATGCCGCGTCGACCACGGTCATCGCCTTGGTGCGCTCGTCCCACGCGAAGAGACGCGTGCCGGTCGCGCCGATCACGTTGCCCGCGGCCGTGCTGCGCCAGCGCACCTCGCCGTCGGGCTTGTCGCGCGGCGCGGGGTTGAACGACACCAGCCCCTCGCCGGGGATCTGGACGTACAGGCCGTCCGCGATGCGGGTCGGGGCGTTGCGCAGCGGCGCCGAGGCGAAGTGCTGCCACAGCACCCGGCCGTTCGAGAGGTCGAAGGCCCAGACGCTCTGGTCGATCGAGGACACGAAGCAGGCCTTGTCGTCAACCGCGATGCGCGTCTCGACGCCCGCCGCCAGCCGCCTCGTCCAGAGGATCGCGGCGTTGGAGGCGTCGAGGGCATGGATGGTCCCGGAGGTGGAACCCACCACCGCCACCTGCCCGGAGACCGCGACGGGCGCCAGGATGTTCCCGCCCAGCGAGGACGCGCGCCAGTTGAAGCCGGTGCCGTACTGGAACCAGCAGCACAGGCCGGTGCGCGACCCGTAGATCATGGACGGCCCGTGGACCGCGGGTGCCTGCGACGGCAGGTGCGAGAACGCGGACCTGCGGACGATCGTGCCGGTCGCCGCGTCCAGGGCGACCGAGTTCAGGTCGGTGACCACGTACACGTTGTCCCGGCCCGCGGTGGGCAGGTGCTCGATGGCGGTGATCCGCTCGATCCCGGGATTCGTGGAGCCGCGCCAGACGGTCTCGCCGCTGTCCAGGCGCAGCCGGACCACGCTGCCGGCCGTGTCGCCGAACCAGACGCTGTCGGCGCTCGCCGAGACGTGCTGCGCCTCCGCGCCCTTGGACACCAGCGCGCCGGTCTGCCAGGCCACGCGGAAGCCGAGATCGTCCGCCGCGGCGGGGCCGAGAACGAAGCGTTCCTCCAGCTTCCGTGCCGCGTCATCCCGGGCCAGCCGCTCCTGCGGGGCCGCGAACGTGGCCGTGCCCGTCACGGCAGCGCCGAGGGCAGCCATGGCCATCATGCGTCCGAGGCGGAGGGGACGGGGGCGGTCGCTCATCTCTTGGCTGGCTCCTGGGTACGCCGGATGCGGCTGTCGGTGGGCGGCCGCGGCTCCGGGGCGGCGAAGTATACGGGTGGCCCGCCGCAGCCGTTCCGTCGGAGTGCCGGGGGAGCGAAGCGGCAAAAAGAAGGTCGGCCGCGCCCTTTTCGTGGATCGCGGCCGACTTCCCTTTCCCTCATACCCTCGCAACGCGACCCGGGTGGTTGACGGTGATCGCCAGAGGCGAACAGGACGCCAAGAGTTCCCTTTTCCCAGTGTCCCTTAGAAGGTCGAGTCGGGCCCTTTCTCCCAACTCAGACCAAACCTTGGAACCACCAGGGTGGTTGCTGGCCCTTTTCACGGCTCCCTTATCCGATCAAGGGTTGGCGGGAGTATGGCAGGGTTCTGAGGGGGTGCAAGTTCGCACAGCGGTCTTTTTGCCGAAACCGGCCCCGCACGGCGCTTGGCCGGTAAAGGGCCTATCCGGCCGCCCCAAAAGGGGTTCCGTCGACCCCTCGGTCGGCGGAAAGTCCTTGATTCAGCCGCCGCGGGGGAAGTTCCACTGCCCGCCGGGGGTGTAGCCCAGCAGCCCGTAGAGCTCCTTGCGGGTCTGCATGCGCGGCAGGCTCTCGCGGACGCTGCCATCCCGGCGCAGGGCCGCCAGCCCGCGGGCCACCTCGCCCATGGCCAGGCGCATCATGCTCAGGGGGTAGATCACCACCTGGTAGCCCAGTTCCTGGAAGCGCCGCACCGGGATGTCCGGCGTCTTCCCGAACTCGGTCATGTTGGCGAGGAGCGGGCCCGGCGAGGCCTTGGCGAAGTCGGCGAACTCCTGCTCGGTCTGCAGGCCCTCGGGGAAGATCATGTCGGCGCCCGATTCGCGGTAGCGGTTGGCGCGCGCCACCGCGTCCCCGAAGCCGGTGACATGCCGCGCGTCGGTGCGGGCGATGATCACGAAGTCCGGGCTGAGCCGATGCGCGGCCATCGCCTGGACCTTCTCGGCCATCGCCTGCATGGGCACCAGGTCCTTGCCGTCGAGGTGCCCGCAGCGCTTGGGGAAGACCTGGTCCTCCACGTGGAGCGCGGCGGCGCCGGCGCGCTCGTACTCGACGACGGTGCGCACCGCGCACTCGACCTCGCCGTAGCCGGTGTCCGCATCGGCGATCACCGGGAGCGCCGACGCGTCGGCGATCTCGCGAATGGTCCGGCACATCTCCGTGAGCGTGATGAGCCCGATGTCCGGGTAGCCGGCCACGTTCGCGGTGGCGCCGCCCGAGACGTAGCAGGCCTCGAAACCCGCCTGCGCGACGGCGCGCGCGACCAGCGCGTTGAAGGCGCCGGGAACCATGACGGTGCCGCGCGACCATGCGTCGCGCAGCCTGCGGCCGGGGTGCGTTCCGTGGCCAGTCATCGGGTGACGCTCTCCGACGGGGGAACGGCGACCGCCGCCTCGTCGCCGAGGGGCGCCTCCGGCGGCAGCGCGCCCGCGGGCGCTGGGCGCTCCTTCACGAAGCGGTACGGCCCCTTGGTGGAGCCCCAGACCTGCTTGCCCGCGGCGTCGAAGCCGCGATCCCAGGTGGTGAGGAGTCCGGGAGTCACCGTCACCTCGCTGGTCGCGTAGGCCGCACCCCGCAGCGCGGTGCCGCAGCTGCTGCCGTCTGTGCTGCCGCGCAGGGTGCCCGGGCCCGCGTAGCCGAGCGTGACGCTGCAGCCCGCGCGGACCTGCAGGATGCCGGGGTCGAGCGCGTTGAAGCGCGCGACGTCGTTCCAGGCTCCTGCCCACTGCAGCGGGTCGCCGGGCAGCTCGTAGACCGTGCTCTCCGCCTTGCCGCCGGGCACCGGGATGACCCGGTAGATCCGCTGCCGGTACGGCTTGTCTTCCGTGGAGGCCATGGCCTGCTCGACGTAGAGCCAGGGACCGTCGGCGCGATCCGTCCAGATGGGGACGATGTGGAGGCGCACGTCGAAGAACGATGCGTCCTCCCGGGCCTGCGCGGCGCTCGAGTAATGGCCTGCCAGCCACGCGGCGGTGTCGCGGGCGGCATCGTCGGGGACCGTGGCGGTTGCGTCGAGGGGCCCGGCCGACGTCACGGGCGGGCCGCCGCAGCCCGAGAGGATGGCGGCGGTCAGGGCCAGCGCTCCGAGAGCCCGGATAACGATCTGCTCGGCGGGGGCGGTGCACGCGGTCGGTCGGTTCATGCGAGCCCGATCCTACTTGCCCCTCTGCCGCGCGGCCCGTCCTCGCTACGATCCTTCCTCTTCAGAAATCGCCCCGTTTTCACCCCGGAGTACCGCCATGGCCACCGCGACCCCCACCCCCGTCCCCACCGCCAAGCCCGTCGACACGCGCGGACTCGCGAACCAGGTGGTGGGCGAGACCAAGGTGTGCGCGGTGACGCAGACGGAGCTCATCTACCGCGGCTACGAGATCGCGGACCTCGCCGAGAACGCGACCTTCGAGGGCGTGGCGCACCTGGTGCTCGTGGGCCACAAGCCCTCGGCCGCAGAGCTCGCCGCCTTCGACGCGGAGGTGAAGGGCATGCGCGCCGTCGAGAGGACGGTGATCGAGCAGCTCGCCGCGGTGGTGAAGGCCGCGCCGACCGCTCACCCGATGAGCCTGCTCCGCACCGGCGTCAGCATCCTCGGCCACCACGACAAGGAGTGCGAGTCGAACGCGCCGGACGCAGAGCTCCGCAAGTCGAAGCGCCTGCTCGCCAAGATCCCCACCCTGATCGGCGCGATCCAGCGCACCATCGAGGGCAAGCCGGTGCTCGAGCCCGACAGCTCGCTCGGCCACGCCGCCAACCTGATGTGGCTGATGACCGGCAAGAAGCCGTCGGAGCTGGAGGCGCGGATCATGGACGTCAGCCTGATCCTCTACGCGGAGCACGACTTCAACGCCAGCACCTTCACCTGCCGCTGCATCGCCAGCACCGAGAGCGACATGCACAGCGCGGTGTGCGGCGGCATCGGCGCCCTCAAGGGCCCGCTGCACGGCGGCGCCAACGAGATGGCGATGGAGATGCTCAAGGACATCGACCGCGACTGCGCCGGCGGCAGGATGACCGTCGACGCGTGGATGCAGCGCGCCTTCGCCGAGAAGCGCAAGCTGATGGGCTTCGGCCACCGCGTCTACAAGAACGGCGACCACCGCGCGGGCATCCTGCGCCGCTGGGGCCTCAAGCTCGCCGAGCAGATGGGCCCGAGCGCGAAGAAGTGGTTCGACATGGGCGACCAGGTGCAGGCGATCATGCTGCGCGACAAGAACATCCACCCGAACGTGGACTTCCCGTGCGGCATGACGTACTTCATCATGGGCATCCCGGTGCCGCAGTACACGCCGATCTTCGTGGCGGCCCGCATCACCGGCTGGTGCGCGCACGTCATGGAGCAGCACCAGAACAACCGCATCATCCGCCCGCTGGCCGAGTACCAGGGCGCGATGAACCTGAAGTGGTGAGCGCGGGGCGCATGCCCTCGCTCCTCGATGCGATCGACCTCCGCGGGCTCCGCTGCCCGAACCGCGTCTTCA
>JBILFU010000142.1:0-5539 GCA_044351405.1 Phycisphaerales bacterium | reverse complement strand
GCGAACTGCCCGGGCTGCAGGAGCGCCAGGTACGCGAAGGTCCACATCGCCACCGTGGTGGCGAATCCGAGCGCGAGGTTCATGGGCCGCACCCGGCTCGCCCACAGCAGCACCACGAAGGCCCCCGCGAGGAACAGGCCGAGCAGCGCCAGCAGCCCCAGCGGGTCGGCCGCCGTGGCCGCGGGCGCGGCGTTGTCGGCGGCTGAGGTGGCTGCGGCGGCTTCCTGGGCGAGGAACAGCTTCATGGGCGGTCTCCGTTCGGGGCGTAAACCTATGCTATTCCTCCCGGCCGACGCCGGTCCCGCCATGACCGACGCGCCCCTGCAAACCCCTGCGATCGAGGCCCCGCCAGGCGCCGCGGCGGTGTGGTCGCGGCTCGCGAAGGCGCGGCTCAGCGCGCTGGTGCTGCTCACCGCGGCCGCGGGCTACGCGGTGGCGCCGCCGGTCGCCGAGGGCTGGTGGGCGCGGCTCGGCTGGGCGTGCCTCGGCACCGGGCTCGCGGCCGCGAGCGCCGCCATGCTGAACCAGGTGGCCGAGCGCCGGCGCGACGCGCTCATGCGCCGCACCGCGGGCCGCCCGCTCCCGGCCGGCCAGGCCAGCGCCAAGGTGGTCTTCGCGGTCGGCGTGGTCGTGGGGTACGCGGGCTGCGCGGTGCTCGCGCAGTTCACCACCGTGCTCGCGGCCGGGCTCGCGGCGCTCAACATCCTGCTCTACGTGCTCCTCTACACGCCGCTCAAGCCGCGCACCACGTTCAACACGCTGGTGGGCGCGGTGACGGGCGCGATCCCGCCGGTGATCGGCTGGACCGCGGCCACCGGCACCATGGCGCCCGGGGCGTGGGCGCTCTTCGGCATCCTCTTCGTGTGGCAGCTGCCGCACTTCCTGGCGCTCGCGTGGCTCTACCGCGAGGACTACGCGGCGGGCGGCTTCGCCATGCTCCCCTCGCGCGACCCGGACGGCGCCATCACCGCGCAGGTGTGCGTGCTCACCAGCCTGCTGCTGGTGCCGATCGGCCTGCTCGGCACGCTCACCGGCGTGGCGGGCGTGGTGTACGCGCTCACCGCGGTGGTGGGCGGCGCGTGGCTCGCGTGGCTCTCCTTCGCGTTCCTGCGCGTGCGCTCCGACGCGCGGGCGCGCACGCTGTTCCTGGCGAGCCTCGCCTACCTCCCCGTCCTGCTCGCCGTCATGGTGGCCGACCGCGGCAGCGTGGTGCCCACCGGCGCGCGGCGCGATGGCACGGTGATCATCGAGGTGCCGGCGCGGTGACCCGGCCCGACGACCAGGGATTCCCCACGCTCACCTTCCGCGGCGGCGGCTGGGTGATCGTCGCGACCGCGGTGCTGCTGCTGGGGTTCATGGCCTGGGCGCTGAGCGGCGTGTTCCTCGGCGAGCGGCCGGTGGGCCACGGCTCGGACCCCGCCGCGTACGGCTTCGCGCTGGAGCCGCTGAAGGCCGACCGCGCCGACCTCGCCGGCACCGGCAACCCGCGCGACTTCCTGCCGTCGCTCGACCGCCCGCAGGTGATCCGGGGCTCGGAGGTCCTGCGCTGGAACGAGGAGCACCGCCGCAAGCTCCTCGTCAGCACCGACCGCGTGGCCGGCATCGTGGTCAACGGCGAGGCGCGGGCGTACCCGCTGGCCACGCTCAATGCCCATGAGGTGGTGAATGACCTTGTCGGTGGCGTGCCCGTGGCCATCACCTACTGCCCGCTCACCGACAGCTTGGTGGCGTTCGACCGGCGCGTCGGCGGCACGGAGCGAACCTTCCACGTGAGCGGCCTCGTGCTCCGCAGCAACACCGTCTACTACGACCGCGTGCCCGGGCAGGCGGCGGGCTCGGTGGAGGGCTCGTCGCTCTGGGGGCAGCTGGCGATGCGTGCGATCGCCGGGCCCGCCGCGGCCGCGGGCCTGCGGATCGAGCCGCTCCCCGACGCCAACATCACCTCGTGGCGGCTGTGGCTCGCCACCTGGCCCGACACCACGGTGGCGCTCGGCGACCCGTCGCAGGCGAACCGGTACAAGGAGTTCAGCTACGCGCGCTACTACCTGACGCCGCGCGTCGAATACCCGGCCGGCGCCCTGCCGGACGCCGTCCCCGAGCCGCAGACGCCGAACGCCGCGCTCGAGGCCGTCCGCGCCGGCAAGCCCCGCAGCCGCAAGACCGCGGTGGTCGAGGTGCGCGAGGGCACCGATCGCGCGGTGCACTCGGTGGCGGAGATGGTGGCCGGCGCGAAGGACGGCACCTACCGCTTCACCGTGGGCGGCCGCGCGTTCGAGGCCGCCGTGCAGGACGCTCCGCTCGCGGTGCTCGTGCGCGCGGAGGACCGGAGGCCGGCGACGGTGCTGCCCCGTCTGTGGTTCGCGGGCGAGTAGCGCAAGGTATGGGGACGACGGCGCCGGCGTGGCGTCCCGTGACGCAGCGGCGACCTGCGCTCCTCAGCCCGCGCACGGTCCCCAGTCGCCGAGCAGGATGCCCAGGTCCGAGCCGCTGACGATGCCGTTCCCGTCGAGGTCGGCGCCGCTCGAGCCGCCGGAGGTGCCCCACTCGCCGAGCAGGATGCCGAGGTCGGAGCCGGTCACGATGCCGTCGCCGTTCAGGTCCGCGGGGCAGCTCGAGGCCACCGTCACCGAGACGGCGGCGCTCGCGATGCTGCCGCAACCGTTGGTGAACACCACCGAGTACTGGCCCGCGTCCGACGGCCCGATGCCGGAGATCGCCAGCGCCGCCAGGCCCGTCGACGCCGATGCCGAACCCGTCGCGCCGGAGACCGTCCCGCCGCCGGCGGACGCCCCGCCGGGACCGTCCGCGACCGCGGCACCGTTGCGGCGCCACTGGTACGACACCGGTCCGTCGAAGTCGTAGCCGACCGCGCACTGGGCGGTGAGCGTGACCGACCCGCCGCTGCCCGCGGACCGCGCCACCGGCTGCCGAGCCACCCGCGGCACGCCGGTCTCCGTCCACTCGGCCCAGTAGCCGGCCGCGACGCCGCCCGCGGTCGTGAAGACGCCGCCGGCCACCGCGCCGCCGCCGGGCGCCGGCGCGATGCCGTAGACCGTCGCGCCGACCCCGGCCCCGAGCGGGGACCAGCTCGTGCCGTCGAAGCGCGCGACGCGGTTCGAGGTGCCGCCCGCGACGGTGAAGTGCCCGCCCGCGAGGAGGTCACCGTCGGCGGCCACGGCGAGCGCGTGGACCGTGCCGTTGGTGCCGAACTGCAGCGGGGACCACGAGGAGCCGTTCCAGCGGGCGATGTTGGTCGCCGACACGCCGCCGGCGGTGCCGAAGGAGCCGCCCGCGACGAGGCTGCCGTCAGGCATGGCGGCCAGAGCGCGGACGACGCCGTTCATGCCGGTCCCGAGCCTCGACCACGACGTCCCGTCCCAGCGGGCGATCTTGGCGACGCTGGTGCCCCCGGCGGAGAAGATGTTGCCGCCGGCGACGACGCTCCCGTCGGGCAGCGCGGCGAGGGCGTAGACCTCCCCGGTGATGCCGGACCCGAGCGGCGACCACGACGACCCGTCCCAGCGGGCGACGTTGAACGCGTTGACGCCGCCGGCGCTGCTGAAGCTGCCGGCCGCCACGAGGTGCCCGTTCGGGAGGACGGCGAGCGCGTTCACGAACCCCGAGACCCCCGAGCCCAGCGACTGCCAGGACGAGCCGTCCCAGCGGGCGATCCTGTTCAGTGCCGTGCCGCCCGATGCGGAGAAGCTCCCGCCCGCGACGATGTCGCCGCCGGGGAGCTGCGCCACGGCACGGACCCTGCCGTCGAAGCCCGCCCCGAGCGCGGTCCACGAGGCGCCGTCCCAGCGGGCGATCCTGCCGGCCGCGATGCTGCCGATCGCCGTGAACTCGCCGCCCGCGACCACGTCGCCGTCGGCGAGCGCCTGCATCGCGTCGATGCGCCCGTCCGTCCCCGAGCCGAGCGCCTGCCACGACGCGCCGTCCCACGCGGAAACGCACCGCACCGGCGAATCGGCGAGCTCGAACGAGCCGCCGGCCACCATGCGCCCGTCGGGGAGGAGCGCCAGCGCGAACACGTCGTCCGACACGCCGGTCGCCATGGGCGACCAGGCCACCCCGTCCCAGCGCGCGATGCGGCTCGCACCCACGCCTCCGGCGACGGAGAAGGAGCCGCCGGCGACCAGGTCGCCGTTCGGCATGCGTCCGATGGCCTGGACCCAGAAGTCCATGCCCTTGCCGAACGGCGACCACGCCACGCCGTCCCAGCGCGCCACGTAGTTCACGGCCTCGCCGCCGGCGGCGGTGAACGCTCCTCCGACCACCACGTCGCCGTTCGGGAGCGCATGCACCGCCCATGCGGGGTCGTTGACGCCCTCGCCGAGCGATGACCACGCCGCGCCGTCCCAGCGCGCCACCCGGGACGCGGGCGAGCCGCCGGCCGCGGAGAAGCTGCCGACCGCCACGAGGTCGCCGTTCGGGAGCACCGCGAGGCCGGAGACGGAGTCGTCCACGCCGGACCCGAGCGGCGACCAGGATTCTCCGTCCCACCTGGCGATGCGGCTGGCGGCCACGCCGCCCGCGGCGGTGAACTCGCCGCCGGCCACCACGTCGCCGTTGGGCAGCACGGCGACCGCGAACGCCCGACCGTTCAGGCCGGTCCCGAGCGGCGACCACGCCTTGCCGTCCCACCGCGCGACGCGGTTCACGGGCGTGGTGCCGGACGACAGGAACTCGCCCACGGCGACGAGGTCGCCGTTCGGGAGCACCGCCACGTCGCTGACCGGGGCGGTGAACCCGCTGCCGATCGACGACCATGCCGTGCCGTCCCACCGCGCGATGCGGTCCGCGAGCGCCCCGCCGGCGACGGTGAAGAAGCCACCCGCCACCAGGTCCCCGTTCGGCAGCGCCGCGAGCGCGACGACCCAGTCGTTCGTGCCGGGCGCCGAGTTCTGCGGGCTGCCGAGCCAGCGACCGCCGCAATCGGCGGCCGCAGGCTGCGACGCCAGCAGGCCGACGGCCACGGCAAGCCGCGCCACGGCCGAACGGGTGCGGGAGGGACGGACGGCGGACATGGATGCGCGGAGCGCTGCCGGAAGCATGTGACCCTGTCTTGCCCGTGATTCTGCCACGGAAGCGGTGCCTGATCGGGGGATCATGGCGCGAATGCTCGAGATCCCCGCATGGATACGCAGGGCGTGGCCGCCCGGTGCGGGAAACCGGGCGGCTCGACGGGATTATTGCGCGCACCCCCTACCTCGACCCCGCCCACAGCGTCCCGTACAGCACCACCCAGATCGCGTCCAGCGCGTGCCAGTACATGGCGCACAGCACCACCCCCGCGTGCTCCTGCGGCGAGTAGCGCCCCGCCCGGGCCTTGGCGAGCGCCACCGCGAGCGGCGGCAGGCCGCCGATCACGTGCAGCGCGTGCGTGCCGGTGAGCACGTAGAAGGTCCAGGCGTAGAGGCCGCTCCGCAGCGTCGCCTGCGCCTTCCAGAGCTCGGTCCACGCGAGCGCCTGCACCACCAGGAAGAGGACGGCGAGCGCGAGCGTCGCGCCCAGCGAGTGCACCAGCTGCTCCTGC
>JBILFU010000078.1:0-7839 GCA_044351405.1 Phycisphaerales bacterium | reverse complement strand
TGCATCCTCTGGAACGACGCGCGCAGCACGCAGGAATGCGCGGAACTCGAGCGCGAGATCGGCCCCGAGACGGTCCTCTCCCGTACCGGGAACCGCCTGCTGCCGGGCTTCACGGCACCCAAGGTCCGCTGGGTGCAGCGCCACGAGCCGGACATCTGGAAGTCCACCGACTGCATCCTCCTGCCCAAGGACTACCTGCGGCTCCGCCTGGGCGGAGTGCGCGCGACCGACGCCTCGGACGCGAGCGGCACCCTCTACTTCGACGTCGCGCAGCGGCAATGGAGTGCAGCCATGCTCCGCGACCTGGGGATCGACCCGGCACAGGTGCCCTCCTGCCATGAATCACCGGATGTCGTCGACCGGCTCTCCCCGCACGCCGCCAGGCGTCTCGGGCTGACGGCCGGCATTCCGCTCGTCGCGGGCGCCGGCGACCAGGCCGCGGCCGCCATCGGCCTGGGGGTCTGGGAGCCAGGCGCCGTCTGCGCCACCTTGGGCACGAGCGGCGTGATCTTCGCCGCCAGCGACTCGTTCCGAGCCTCGCCGGACGGTGCGCTCCACGCGTTCTGCCACGCGCTTCCCGGGCGCTGGCACCTGATGAGCGTCATGCTGAGCGCGGGCGGCAGCCTCCGCTGGTTCCTCGACACCATGGCCCGCGACGCGCCGCAGCGCGCGGCCGCGGCAGGCTGCTCCGTCCACGAGTGGCTCGACCGGGAGGCGTCGCGCATCCCGCCCGGCTGCGAAGGCGTCACGTTCGTGCCGACCATCGCGGGCGAAAGGTGCCCCATCCCGGATCCCTCGGCCACCGGCAGCTTCCTGGGACTCACCCTGGCCACCACGCAGGCGCACCTCGCCCGCGCCGTCCTCGAGTCGGTGGCGGCCTCGATGGCACTCTGCCTTGACTTGATCCGCGAGGGCGGCGTTCAGCCGAGTTCCATGCTTGCGACGGGGGGCGGCTTCGAGAGCGCCCTCTGGAGCCGGATGCACGCGGATGCGTTCGGGATCCCGCTGCAGCGGACCCCGCAGGAGGAGGGCTCTGCGCGCGGAGCCGCCCTGCTCGGCGGCTTGGGAACGGAACAACTGCCCCTGAGTGGGTTACAAAGCCAAGCCGCTGCAGCGGAACCTTTGATTCCGGACCCAGAAATGGCTCTATTTTGGGACCTCCAGAGGCGGCTTGCCCAGAAGCTCAGGCAACCAAAAAGTCGGCACGGATTCACGATTTCCGCCGCATGATCCTTGCAGGGCCGCGAAGTTCGGGCATACTGTCGTCATCGAAGGAGGAGAAAGGGCTCAACCTGCCTTTCCCTCCTCCCTCTTCAAGGGAGACCGATGCGCCCGACGGGTTCAACCCCGTCGGGCGTTCTTTTCTGCCTCCGTTTTTTCCGGCGGCAGCCCCAGCTCCTCGCGCCGCCCGCGGGCGGCGCGCTCGTCGTCGGCCTTGAGCCGCGCCTCCAGCTCCGCGTCGCCCCGTTCCTGGCGCTGAACCAGCTTCCAGGCGGCAAACGCCGTCGCGAGCATCCCCAGGATGGTGACGGCAAGGAGGAGCGCGTCGCCCATCACGCCAGCTCGCCGGACTTGAAGCCCGACTTGCGCAGCAAGCGAACCTTCGCCTGAAGGTTGTCGCCGGGGCACGCGGTCTGCGCGCCCTTCCACTCGCGGTGCGTGTAGACGTCCTTGGCGGCGATCCGGTAGTGCGCGCACAGCTGCGCCACCGTGCGGTTGAGCGCCTCGACCTGTGCCTCCGAGGGCTTCTGCACGACGAAGTTGCCCAGGCACATGACGCCGATGTTGTGCTCGTTGCGGTTGCGCACGTGCGCGCCCTGGTAGACCAGGACGTCGCGTCCCTGCCAGACGTTGCCGCATCGGTCGATGATGTAGTGGTAGCCGATGTCGCCCCATCCCTTGCCGCGATGCCCGTTGCGGATCAGCTCCAGGCGGGCCTTGGCCTCCACGTCCGTCATCCCGTAGAAGGGCGTCATCCCGTCGTGGTGGACGGTGACGTAGCGCGGCTTCAGCATCCGGTCCATCTCGGTGCGGACGGGCGTGCCGCGCGCCCACATGGCCCGCGGGCGCGCGAACGGCACCGGGCCGCCGTAGCACATGGCCGGCTGGACGACGCGCTTGGTGACGGGGTCGACCTTCTCCGGGACGCAGAACGATCCGGCGGGCGCCGCGGGAACCTCGACGTCGGGGATCTGCGGCCAGTCGGGGGACGGGAGGCGGCTCGAGGCCACGGTCTGCGTCGCGCGGCCCGTGGCGCATCCGGCCACGAAGAGCGCCCCGAAGAAGACGAAGCTCCGCCGCGCGAGCGAGGCACCGCGGGCCGAGGCCGCGTCGAGCGCGGTCCGGGGCCGGTCGGTTGATCCGTTGCGTGGGTCGGTCATCTCGCTTCCCTGCGGCTGAATACGCACGACGCGCGAACCGGGGTCGCCGTCCTTCCGTGGATCGGTGAAAGCCCTGTCTCGGCTGCAGTTTACGCACGATGCGCAAGCGCCCGCAGGGCCCGAAAAACAGCGGCTGCGGGTACACTTCACCACCTTCCCCGCAATGCCCGAAACCACCCCGAAACCGGCCCCGAACGCCCCCTCCGCCGAGCAGTACACGTCGAGCACCATCCAGGTGCTCGAGGGCCTCGAGGCGATCCGCAAGCGACCCGGCATGTACGTGGGCGGCGCCGGCCCCGAGGGCCTGCACCACCTGGTGTACGAGTGCGTCGACAACGCGATCGACGAGGTGATGGCCGGCTACGCGACCGAGGTCTTCGTCACCATCGGCGTCGACGGAAGCTGCACGGTGCAGGATGACGGCCGCGGCATGCCCGTCGACCCGATGAAGCACGAGAACCCCGCGATCAACGGGCGTCCCGCGGTCGAGGTGATCCTCACCGAGGTGCACGCCGGCGGCAAGTTCGACGGCAACGCCTACAAGGTGTCGGGCGGCCTGCACGGCGTCGGCATCAAGTGCGTGAACGCGCTCAGCGAGTGGACCGAGGTCGAGGTGGACAAGGGCCCCAAGACCTGGAAGATCGCCTTCGCGCGCGGCGAGGTCACCGAGCCGCTCCACGTGCTGGCCGAGCGCCAGGGCGGCACCCGCAACGGCACGCGCATCAGCTTCAAGCCCGACCACGAGATCTTCGCGGACACGAACTTCCAGTTCGAGCGCCTGGAGCACCGCCTGCGCGAGCTCAGCTTCCTGAACCCGGGCGTGAGGATCCACCTCCGCGACGAGCGCGTCGACGCGAACGGCAACGTCCGCGAGGAGACATTCCACGCGGCCGACGGCCTGGCCGGCTACGTCCGCCACATGAACGCGGCGAAGAGCGTGCAGAGCCCGGTGATCGCCGTCACGCGCGAGGACGAGCAGTCGGGCATGCGCGCGGACATCGCCATGCAGTACACGGACGCGATGAACGAGACGCTGCTCGCGTTCGGCAACAACATCCCGAACCGCGACGGCGGCACGCACGTCACCGCGTTCAAGCAGGCGCTGACCGTGGCCATCAACGGCTACGCGCGCCGCACCGGCATCTTCAAGGACGGCAAGGACCAGGTGACCGGCGAGGACCTGCGCGAGGGCCTGAGCGCCATCGTCAGCGTCAAGCTGAAGAACCCCACGTTCAACAACCAGACCAAGGAGAAGCTCCTCAACCCCGAGGTGAGCCCCTTCGTCTCGGGCGCGCTCAACGAGCTCCTCGGCGCGTGGCTCGAGGAGCACCCCGCCGACGCCAGGAACATCTGCAACCGCGCCAAGCTCGCCGCCGAGGCGCGCGAGGCCGCGCGCAAGGCGCGCGAGCTCATCAAGCGCAAGGGCGCGCTCGACTCGGGCGGCATGCCGCACAAGCTCGCGGACTGCTCGTCGAACGACGTGGCCAGGACCGAGCTCTTCATCGTCGAGGGCGACAGCGCAGGTGGCAGCGCCAAGGGCGGCCGCGACCACGTCCACCAGGCGATCCTGCCGCTGCGCGGCAAGCTGCTCAACGTCGAGCGCGCGCGGCTCGACAAGGTGCTCGGCTTCGAGGAGATCCGCACGCTGATCCAGGCGCTCCAGTGCGGGATCGGCGAGGACTTCGACGCCTCCAAGCTCCGCTACGGCCGGATCATCATCATGACCGACGCCGACGTGGACGGCAGCCACATCCGCACGCTGCTCCTCACCTTCTTCTTCCGGCAGATGCCGGAGCTCGTGCGGCGCGGCCACGTGTTCATCGCGCAGCCGCCGCTCTACCAGGTCGCGCGCGGCAAGCAGTCGGAGTACGTGCTGAACGACCGCGAGATGGGCGACACGCTCGTGGACCTGGCGCTCAGGAACTGCTCGCTCGTCGTCCGCGACGGAGAGGGCGGCATCGCGCACGAGATCCCGGCCGACAAGGTCCGCGGCGTGATCCGCATCCTGAACCGGCTGGAGGAGCTCGTCACCATCAGCCAGCGGCGCGGCATCCCGTTCGCCACCCTGCTCTCGGAGCGCGCCAAGGACCCCACCGGCGAGGGCCACCTGCCCGGCTGGCAGCTGGTCTGGGCCGGCGGCGACGCGGTCTTCCACACCGAGGCCGATGCAGCGGCGTTCATGAAGGCGAACGGCCTGGAGCTGGGCGACGCGAAGCCCGCGGCCGAGGCGGCGAAGCCGGCGGCCCCGCAGCCGGGCGCGGCCGCATGCCGCCCCGCGCAGCTGCGCGTCCTGCACGAGAACAAGGAGCTCGAGAGGCTCTTCCAGCAGCTCCTGGCCAACGCCATCTCGGTCGACGACTGGGCGCTCGTCCAGGAGGAGAGCGTCACCGGCGAGCGCATCCCCACCAAGTACGCCTGGCGCGTCCGCAGCGAGAAGGACGGCTCGGAGAGCTGGGCCGAGGCGGCGAACGTGCCGAGCATCCTGCGCACGCTGCACGAGGTGGGCCGGCGCGGCATCGAGGTCAAGCGCTTCAAGGGCCTGGGCGAGATGGAGGCCGAGCAGCTCTGGGAGACCACGATGGACCCGCAGCGGCGCACGCTGCTGCGCGTCACGTGGGACGCCGCGAGCGAGGCGGACGCCCTGTTCTCGATCCTCATGGGCGAGAACGTCGAGCAGCGGCGCACGTACATCGAGAAGCACGCCCTCGAGGCGAAGAACCTGGACGTGTGAGCCCGGCGCGCGCCGGGCGCGGCGTGCGCCCGCCTCAGCCGGCCTCGCGGAAGCCGCGCTCCCGCAGCTGGCAGGCGTCGCAGCGACCGCAGGGGGCGCCGTCGGGGCCGGGGTCGTAGCAGCTGACGGTGCGGTCGAGGGGAACGCCCAGCTCGCGGCCGCGCCGGACGATGTCGGCCTTCGACATCGACAGGAGCGGCGTGCGCACGCGGATCCACCGCTCGCCCCGGCCGGCCGCCTCGACGCCGGCACGCGTCGCCAGGTTCGCCAGCCGCTCGAACGCCTCCACGTACTCGGGCCGGCAGTCGGGATAGCCGGAATAGTCGATCGCGTTGACGCCGATCCCGATGTCGCGCGCGCCCAGGCTCTCGGCCATGGCCAGCGCGTGCGCCAGGAAGATCGTGTTGCGCGCGGGCACGTAGGTCACGGGGATGTCGCGCGCATGCTCGACGTCGCGCCCCTTCGGCACGGCGATGTCGGCCGTCAGCGCGCTCGCGCCGAAGGCGCGCAGGTCGATGCGCGCCGTGCGGTGGTCCGCCGCGCCGAGCGCGCGCGCGAGCTCCGCGGCGCGCTCGAGCTCGACGCGATGCCGCTGGCCGTAGTCGAAGCTGAGCGCGTGGCACTCGAATCCCCCGGCCCTCAGGTGCGCGAGCACCACGGCCGAGTCCATCCCGCCGGAGAGGAGCACCACCGCGCGCGCCGGGGCGCTCACGCGGGGCTCCGGACCTGCTCGAGCACCTGCCCGAGGATCGTGCGCGCCGCCTGCGGGTCGCCGTGGTGCGCCGCGGCGCGCGCCACCAGGCGGTGCGAGCACACCGCCAGCACGTTGGAGGACACGTCCTCCGGGATGCAGTGGCCGCGGCCCGCGAGGAGCGCCGTGGCGCGCGCGGCCTGCGCGAGCGCGAGCGACCCGCGCGGGCTGATCCCCACCTGGATGCCGGGATGGGAGCGCGTCGCGGCGGCGATCGCGATGATCCAGTCGACGAGCGACTGCTCCATGCGCACCCTGTCGACCGCGTCCTGCAGCTCCAGGATCTCCGGTCCGGTGACGACCGGCCGGAGCTCGCGGAGCGCCGTGCGCGCGGGCTGGCGGTGGATGATCCGGCTCTCGTCGGCCGCAGCGGGGTAGCCGAGCGAGATGCGCATCAGGAAGCGATCGAGCTGGCTCTCGGGCAGGAAGTAGGTGCCCTCGAACTCGTGGGGGTTCTGCGTCGCCACCACCAGGAACGGCGACGGCAGCGGCAGCACCTGGCCCTCGGCGCTCACGGTGCCCTCGGCCATCGCCTCGAGCAGCGCGCTCTGGGTGCGCGGCGTGGCGCGGTTCACCTCGTCAGCGAGCACCACGTTCGCGAAGACCGGCCCGCGGCGGAACTCGAACGCGTCGCGCTCGCGGTGGTAGACGCTTACGCCGGTGATGTCCGAGGGCAGCAGGTCCGGCGTGCACTGGATGCGGCCGAACGTGCAGTCGATGCTTCGCGCCAGCGCGTTGGCGAGCACCGTCTTGCCCACGCCCGGCACGTCCTCCACCAGCACGTGGCCTCGGGCCAGCAGGCAGGCCAGCATGCGGTCGACCGCCTGCGGATTCCCCATGTACGCGCTTGCGACGTTGTCTCGAAGCCGGTGGAGCGGTGTGGCGTCGGGCATGGCGCTGCCTCCGGTCGCGGACAAGTATATCGTTCGCCCGATGGCGACCTCGCACCCATCCGACGACGGACCGGTGATCGACGCGCACGTGCGCTGCGCGCGCTGCGGCTACGACCTCGCGTCCACCAGGCTGTGGGGGCGCTGCCCGGAATGCGGGCTCGAGGCCATGGCGACGGTCGCGCAGCACGCCGATCCGGAGGTCGCGCACCTCGCCGCGCCGGAGGACCCGCCCGCGGCGTCGCGCGCGGTGCTGGCGGCGACGGCGGCGCCGCTCCTTGCGCTCCTCCTGCAGGGCTCGGGCCCCGCGATGCGCACGGTCGACGCGCTGGCCGGCCGCGGCTCGTCCTACCCCTCGCAGGTGGAGCGGCCGTCGTGGCTGGTGACCGCGGCCATCCTGGCGGCGGCGGCGACGGTGGTCGCGCGCGGGCTCTCGGAGCGCGCCAATCCCGCGCTGCGCGCGTCGATCGGGGCGGCGCGGGTGCGGCGGCTGGCGGGCGGGCTGTGGGCGTGGGCAGTCCTCCTCGCGACGGCCTTCGTGCTGTCGCTCACCTGGCTCTCGGGGAGCGACGCGCTCGCCAAGGCCGCGGTCGCGGCGCAGCTCCTTCCGGTGGCGTTCACGCTGCACGCGCTGGCGCCTGTCCTCGCCCGGGCCGGGGCCCTGGCGCGCACCTACCGCGAGGCGCGCCACGGCCGCCAGGGCGCGGAACTGGTAGCCGCCGCCGCGTCCGGCGCGATCACGGTCTGGGTGCTCGAGGGCATCATCGCGGCGGTCGTCGGGGAGGAGTTCCGGGTGGTCGCGACGGGACTGGCGGCGGTGCTCTTCGTCTTCACGGCGCTGGGACTCGCGTACCTGGTGGCGAACGGCTGGGTGATCGCCGCGGCCCTCCGGGCGCCCCGCATCGACCCCCGGCGGCTTCGCTGACCGTGTTGGCCGGACCCGCGCGCGCCCGCTGCCAAGGTGGCAGCAGGCACAGTTGAAAAGTCCAATAACTTCGGCTTTCCGACCGCTTTACGACAGCTGCCGCGGCTGGCATGCAGGTTGCTTCCCCTTGGGCGCCGCGGCCGGCATTTCCCCGCCGCGTC
>JBILFU010000072.1:0-8174 GCA_044351405.1 Phycisphaerales bacterium | reverse complement strand
CCTGCTCGCGGCTGCGCCGGCGCCGCGTCCAGTGCCGGTAGCCGACGCGCGTGGCGATGCGCGCCAGCCATCGCTCGAGGTCCGAATCCGCCCGGAAGCCGCGTATCGAGCCGATCATCTCCACGAAGGTGTCCTGCACGAGCGATTCCCATTCGCCTTGGTCGCGCGTGAAGCGCCACAGGATGCGGCCCACGGAGTGCTCGTGGGTCGAGATGAGCCGGCCGAGCGCGTCCCGGTCGCCGCGCTTCGCACGTGCGATGTCGTCCATGTGTTCGTGGTACCTCGGATGTTCGGTTCGCGCGGCACGGCTGCGTGGGATCGATTCCGTGCATCAGCATGGCCCCCACCCCGCAAGCAGTGACCCGAGGTCGGCGCCGTCCGTGGTGCCGCTGCCGTCGAGATCGGTGGTCCCCGGCGAGCCCCAGCCGTTCAGCAGCGCGCCGAGGTCCGCGCCGTCGACCGCACCGCTGCCGTCCAGGTCCGCCGTGCAGCCCACGGGCACGGTCGCGAGCACGCCGACCTCGAAGGTCAGCCGGTTCGCCGTGTAGACGCGTCCGTTCGCGGAGTTGTAGGCGATGTCGACCGGCTGCACCTGGGTACCCCCGGCCGCCAGCGGCACGAGCGCAACCTGCGTGTCCGTCGCGGCATCCACCCCCGCGATCGAGTGGCTCCACTCGTTGACCCAGTAGACGCGGCGGTCGTTCGCGCTGTAGCAGAATGCGGTCGGCTCGTCGCCGGCGGGCAGCGTCTTGACGACGGCATTCGATGCGCCGGCGATCACGGACACGGAGCACGCGGGCGGCGTGCCCGGACCGGGGGCGCCGACGTTCGAGACGTACACCTTGTTTCCGATGGGATTGTGGCCCATGGCCGTCGGGCCATCGCCGACCGGCACCGTCGCGACCACCGCGTTCGTGACGCCATCGATGACGCTCACCGTGTCCGATCCGTAGTTCGAGCAGTAGACGCGGTTGCTCTGCGGGTTGAAGAGGATGCCGCGCGGGACGCTGCCGACGGGGACCGTGGCCACCACCGAGCTGGTCGAGCCCGAGATGACCGAGACCGACTGGCTGCCGGCGTTCGGGCAGTAGATCTTGTCGCCTGTCGGGTTGTAGCAGATGACGCGCGGCGTCGATCCGACGGCTACGGTGGCGACGACCGCGTTCGTCGTGCCGTCGATCACGGTGACGTTCGCGGAGAACTCGTTGGCGCAGTAGATGCGATTGCCCACGGACCCGTAGCACAGAGCGCGCGGACCGTCGCCGACCGGTATGACCGCGAGCACCTGGTCGGAGGCGCCGTCGATCACCGTGACGCTGTCGGCGAAGTAGTTGGCGACGTAAACCTTGTTCTCCCGCGTGTTGAGGCAGAAGTCGCGCGGGCCCGCGGAGACCGGGATCGTGGTCACGATCGCTCCGGTCGTGCCGTCGATGATCGTCACGCTCTCGTTGGATGGCGCGCCGGTCTGCGGCGTGTTGGCGGTGTACAGCTTGTTGCTGATCGGGTTGAACAGGAGGTCGCGCGGCGACGCGGGCGGCGGAAGCGGGATGAAGCTCAGGGACTGGGCGGCGGCGGGGACCGCGAGGAGGCTGGCGGCTGCCACGGCGATCAGGATGGCCTTGGCGCCCGCGAACGGGGGCCGAGGCGGGCACGAAGTCGGGGCAGAGGAGCTGCGCACGGACCAATAGTGGCACGATCCGCGGCCGGGGTAACGGAAAATCCGGCAATTGACTCCGACGGAATGCCCTCCGCCGACCAGCAGCCCCGCGGTCGATCGCCGCGAACCGCCGCCTTGCGAGACCGGGAACCACACTCGCCCCCGCGAGCCGAAGCTCACGGGGGCGAGGAGTGTGGTCGCCGGCCGTGCGGCCGGCGAGATGCGCGAGGGGATTCGTGAATCAGCCGCGGCGGCGACGCCCGGCGGCGCCGAGCAGGCCCATCGCCCCGAGTCCCGCGATCGCGCCGGGGGCGGGGATCTCGGTGAAGGTGACGGAGAGGCCGCCGGTCGACGGGTTGGTCGGGCTGGCGCCGGTGATCCAGGACTCCTCGTAGCCCAACGCATAGGAGCGACCCGACTCGGCCAACAGGGCCGGGATGGTCACGGCGAACGTCCCGCTGGCCTGGGTCGGCAGGGACCACAGGAAGTTGACCGGTTCCCCTTCCGCGTCCAACTCCACGAGGGAAAGCAGCGTCCCGCTGATCGCACCGGCGAAGCGCTGATAGTCAATGGAGACCTCGAGGGGGGTCGATGCCTCGAAGACCATCGCGAGCGTCCAGACGAATCGGGTGTCGACCCCGTTGATCGCGTTGGAGCTGGCGGTCGCCGAGAGCCCAGCGGACGAAGCCGAGACGGCGAAGGAGCCGGCGCCCCAGGCGGCGTCGGCGGTCCACGGGGTCGACGCGAACTCGAAGGGCTCCGCAAAGTCCGCAGTCACGTCATCCGCCGGCGAGAACACCTTGAAGAGACCCGGAGCATCGAGCACCGTCACCCCCCCCTCCGCCGGCGCCGCCACCGCCAGCGTCGCGGCGAGCAGCAGCCCGCCCGTCGCCAAACCCTGAATCGAATTGCACGACATAACCATCTCCCTGGGGCATCGCCCCATGAACCGGGCCCACACTCCCATGCAGGCACCTGGAGTGCACAAGCGGCCCGAAGGCCGCAAAGCACCCTTGGCCGCGAACTCAAGCCAACTGAATTGTCTGCGGCACCTGCTCCGGCACCGTGCCGGGGCGAAGCACCACGCTCCGCCCGCTAATACGCGAACGAACGGCTCGGCCCATCACGAGGGGGACGGGAATCCGCGTTTCCGCGAAAATCGCGGGAATGCCCGCGCCCGGCGCGCCCCGCGGTCTGCCGGGTCCGGGTCACGAACCCGGCGCCGCCGGACCCCCGGGGGCGGCCGAAGCGCCGGCAAGATCGACGAAGAACGCCTGCTCCATCGCCACCTGCCGGAGGCGCTCGAAGCGGCCGCTCTTGCCGCCATGGCCCGCCTCCAGGTTCACGTGGAGGAGGAACGGCTCGCGGTCCGTGCGCAGGCGCCGCAGGCGCGCGACGTACTTGGCGGGCTCGAAGTACCCGACCTGCGAGTCCCACAGCCCCGTGGTCACGAGCATCGCGGGGTACGGCTTGGCCTGCAGGTTGTCGTAGGGCGAGTAGGAGCGGATGTACTCGTAGGCCTCCTTGGACTCGATCGGGTTGCCCCACTGCGTCCACTCGTTCGTGGTGAGCGGGATGCTCGCGTCGAGCATGGTGGTGAGCACGTCGACGAAGGGAACGTGGAGCCCGATGCCGCGGTAGCGGTCGCCCGCCATGTTGGCGACGGCGCCCATCAGCAGCCCGCCCGCGGAGCCCCCCGTGGCGAAGGTTCGCCCGGGGTCCGCCCAGCCCTCGCGCTGCAGGTACTCCGTGGCGTCGACGAAGTCGTTGAAGGTGTTGCGCTTGCGCAGGAGCCGGCCGTCCTCGTACCAGTCCTGGCCGAGGTCCGCGCCGCCGCGCACGTGGGCGGTGGCGATCGCGAAGCCGCGGTCCATGAGCGAGACGCCGGCCGAGTCGAACTGCGCGTCGGACGGAAAGCCGTACGAGCCGTACGCCTCGACGAGCATCGGATGCCTGCCGTCGCGCGCCCAGGCGTCGCGCCGCCAGGCGATCGAGACAGGGATCCGCTTGCCGTCGCGGCTCGGCGCCCACACGCGTTCCGAGGCGTACTTGGATGCGTCGTAGCCGACGACGGGCTGCACCTTGCGCACGGCCTGCGCGCCGGTGCGCAGGTCGACGTCGATCACCGTGCGCGGCGTGACCATGCTCGAGAAGCCCACGCGCACGTCGGGATTCGCGGGGTCGGGGTTGGAATCCAGGCTCATCGAGCACGCGGACTCCGGGACGGGGACCAGCGTGCCCTGCCCGCCCGTCCACGGAACGATCCGCACGCGGGCGTTGGCCTCCACGCGCTCCGCGACGGCGATGCCGGCGTCGAGCAGCGCGAATCCGTCGATGCTCGCGTCGGTGCGGTGCGGAAGGATCTCCTGCCAGCGGGCGCGGTCGGCCGCCCTGCCCTCCGGCGCCGACACCAGCCGGAAGTTGCGCGCGGACTCGTTGGTGCGGATCACCCAGCGACCCGCAAGGTGGTCCGCGTAGCTGCGGACCCCGCGCTCGAGCGGCAGCACCGGCTGCGGCGCCCCGGGCTCGCCGTCGAGCGGCAGCGTCCAGAGCGCGTTGTCGTCGTAGCCCTCGCAGGCGATGGCGAGCCACGCGCGCGACGCGGTGGCGTCGATGGTGACGAAGCGGGTGAGGTCCTTCTCCTCGAAGACCACGCGGTCGGACGAGGCCGGCGTCCCGAGCACGTGGCGGCACACCGGGCCGCTCTGGAGGAGCACCGGATCCTGGCGGACGTAGTAGACGGACCGCCCGTCGTTGGCCCACACGACCGACTCCAGCGTGCCGTCGACGCGGTCGTCGAGGATCCGGCCGCTGCGCAGGTCCTTGAATCGCAGCGCGTGCCCGCGGCGACCGACCGTGTCCTGCGTCCAGGCGACCAGCGATCCGTCGGGGCTCACCGCGGCGGCCGAGATGCGGAAGTACGGATGCCCCTTCGCGAGCGCGTTGCCGTCGAGCATCGTCTCGGCGGGGGCAGCGGCATCGGGCGCAGAGGGGCCGCCGCGCCGTCGCATCCACCTCGGCTGCTCGTCGCCCTGCTCAAAGGCAGTCCAGTACCACCAGCCCCGATCGTGCCGCGGCGCGGTGGAGTCGTCCTCCTTGATGCGACCGCGGATCTCGGCGAGCAGCCGGTCCTCGAGCGGGCGCAGGCGGGCGAGCATCGCGTCGGTGTAGGCCTGCTCGGCGCGCAGGTAGTCCATCACGTCGTCGCGCTTCCGCTCGGGATGGTCGTCGCGGAGCCAGTAGTACTCGTCGACGCGGTCGCCGTGCGGGCTCTTGACGACGTACGGCTCCTGCCGCGCGACGGGCGGACGCGGCGCGGCATCGCCGCGCAGGATGGCGATCACCGCCTCCGCGACACCGGTCGCCGACGCCGGGTTCTGCCCGGTGACGAGCCGCCCGGACACCGCGACCATCGGCTCGAACTTCGGTGCCTCGACGAACCGGGCACCGCGGCTGCGCAGCGTGCCCTCGAGCGCGAATGGCACGACGGACTCGAGCTTGACGGCCGCTTCCTCCTCCTCCGTGAAGGACGACACCTCGCGGCCAGCCACCAGGTAGGTGCCGTCCGACAGCCGGATGTTCACCAGCGCCGCCGGACCGTGGCACACGGCCGCGACCGCGCCGCCCTGCTCGAAGACCTGGCGCCCGATCCGCTGCACGCCGGGGTCCGAGGGGAAGTCCCACATGGTGCCGTGGCCGCCGGAGAAGAGGACCGCGTCGTATCGTGCGGGGTCCGCGCCCGAGAGCGCGAGGGTGCCTCGCGTGCGGGCGACGAGCGACGCGTCGTCGAGGAACGCGGCGTTGATCGGGTCGGTCCGGTCGACGCCGTCCATCGGCGCCTCGCCGCCCTTCGGGGAGAGGAAGTCCACCTCGTAGCCCGCGGCGCGGAACGCGTGGAACGGGTGCGTCGCCTCGGAGAGGTAGAAGCCGGTCGTTCGCCCGGTGTCGCCGAGCTGGCCGTGGTTCGTGAGGACGATGGCGATGCGCTTGCTGGGCGCGCGACCGCCCGCCGCGGCGCGCGTCGGCGCCGCGCAGCCCGTCAGCAGCAGCGCGGCGGCGAAGCAGGCGACCGTAAAGCGGGCAGCCCCCCAGAGACGATGGCGGCGATTGGTTTCCATGCGACGGGAACTGTACCCATCGCGCCGGCCGCCCTCGGGCATCACTTCGGAGCGGTCACCGCGGGCCGGGCGCCGTGCACTCCAGGACGACCAGCCGCCCGGCGCTGCGCTCGACGCGTTCGCAGGCGGACGCCAGGGCGAGTTCCTCGGTGAGCACGCGGTCGTCCGCGATGATCTCCACGTACGCGGGCAGCGCGTGGCGGTACGGCGCGCGCGCCATCAGCATGGCCGCCGCGACGGCGGCCGCGGCCACCACCGCAAGCGACGCGACGGCCCCGACGGACCGCCGCCGGCGACGGCGATGCGCGTGCTCGAACTCCGCCAGGCCACGGGCGAGCGTCTGCAGCTGGTGATCGGTCAGGTCGTTCATGGGTTCGTCCTCAGTTGGCGTGCGCGCTCCGCCGCGCGGCGGAGGCGGCTGTCGGCCGCGGCCCGGCCGATGCCGAGCCACTCGGCGACGGACGCGACCGTCGCGTCCGTCCGGGCGACCAGTTCGAGCAGCGACCGGTCCTCCGCGGGAAGCCGGGACGCGTCGTGGCGGATCTGCTCGAGCAGCTCGAAGTCCTTCAGGTAGTCCGCGGCCTCCTCGCGCATGCGCGCCACGCGCCGCTCGCGGCAGCGGCGCGCAAGCTCGGAGCGCAGCAGGTCGATCGCCGCGCTGCGCACGATGCGCCGCAGCCAGGCGTCCAGGCCGGCGGCGGTCGTGCAGCGGCGCGGGGCGCGCGCCACCCGCAGCCATGCCTCCTGCGCGGCGTCGGCCGCAAGGTCGTGGCGGCGGCCGAGCACCCGCGTCGACTCCGCCTCGACGAACGTCACGCGACGCCGGAACAGGAGCTCGTACGCCGCACGATCGCCGCCGACCAGCTGCGCGGTGCAGCGGTCGACGGCGTCGTCTCGGAACTCGGCGTCTCCCGCGGTCACGATGCCGGGATTCCCGCGGATTCGCGCACCGGGCTGGGCGCGGGCAGCGAGCGGACCGAGTCGCGGACGGCGGCGATGTCCTCGTCGGATCCGTGGACGAAGAGCATGCCCGACTCGCGGTGCAGGCGCATCCGGAACTCGCCCGACCGTGCCGAGCCGGCAAGGCCGCGGTCGATCGCGACGAGCAGGGCGTCCTGCTCGGCCTCGATCGCGCCGCGGCGCTCGTCGCCCGACGCTGCGGGCGGCAGGCGGAACAGCACCACCTGCTCCGATGGGTCGCCGGCGTTCTCGTCCGCCTTGACGCGCCCCTTGATCTGCATGGTCTCGACCGTTCCGCCGCCGAGCGTGAAGTGCACGGCCTTGGCAAGTTCGATGCCGCCCTTCTTGCCGGGATCGAGCGTGATGTCGAGCGTGAAGGACGCGCCGGGGGCGACCGGGCCCTTCGGCGGGTCGCTGACCTTGGTGCAGCCGCAGCCGGCCTTGATGCCCTCGATGGTGACCGGCTTGTCGCTTGCGTTGGTGACGGTGATGGTGGCGGTCTTCGGCGTGGCGACGGTCATCTCGCCGAGGTCGAGGACCGCGGGCGAGAAACGAAGCGCCTGCGGCGCGGTCGCGGCGGGCGGCACCTGGGCGCCGTCGGCGGCGCGCGCGGGGGCGACCGGGCCAAGCGCGATGATCAGGCAGGCGATGGATGCGATTCGAAGCATGGGTGGATGGTCCTCCGGGGATCGTCGGGCGGTGGCGGCCTGCGCGTGCAGGCCCTCACATGATGAACGGAGCCGCGGCGGGACAATCGTCAGGTAATCGGAACATTTCTGCCCGCTGTACCCCTTGTCCCTCGATGCGACCGCGGCATCGACCGAAATGCACCCCAGACGCACTTGCCCCCGCGAGCCGAGGCTCGCGGGGGCAAGGAGTGTGGTCGTCGGCCGGTGGCCGACGGAGATGAACCGTGAGAACGCGTTTCAGCCGCGGCGGCGGCGGCCTGACAGCCCGGCGATGCCGAGCAGCGCGATGGCTCCCGGAGCCGGGATGGAGGACGACACCACGAGATCGTCAAACAGTGCCGACACGTTGCCGGTAGGAGTCGCGTACCCGGGCGAGAAATAGGTGTCGCCGTAGAAGTTGATGGCTCCGTCGGCAGCGTTTGCGAGGTAGTCAAAGGTGCCGCTGGCAGATCCGATGAGCGTGCTGTTGAGGTAGTAGTTAATGATTCCGGCGCTCGTCAGCCCGATCTTCAAGCTGTTCCAGCCGGTCTGGAGCGCGAATCCGCCGCTGGTGCGCGTGAAGGCTGCGCCAAGGAAGACCTTTTGCTGCGAGAAGTCGATGGTCAAGCCGATGCTTGCGTTCGCGTTCGCCGAACTGTTCGGGTCGTACAGGAGCGGATTCCCACCGACAGGGACGGCATAGGCCAGGAAGGCCACCACACCGGTGCCAGTGCTGTCGATGTTGACGCTGGTCTCCGGTGCCCATTGGCG
>JBILFU010000071.1:0-8475 GCA_044351405.1 Phycisphaerales bacterium | reverse complement strand
ACGAGGTGACGCGCATCGACCGCTGGTTCCTGCGGCAGTTCGCGGAGCTGGTGGCGTTCGAGGACCGGATCGTCGCGGTGAAGCGGCCCGAGGACTGCCCGCGCGCGCTCATGGCCGAGGCCAAGCGGCTCGGCTACAGCGACGCGCAGCTCGCCAACGCCTGGCTGGGCGCGATCAGCTCGCGCGGCATCCTCGCCGTACGCGCGGTGCGCAAGGCGATGGGCATCGAGCCCGTCTACAAGCTCGTCGACACCTGCGCGGCCGAGTTCGAGGCCGCCACGCCCTACTACTACAGCACCTACGAGGAGCCGTACTCGGTCGACGGCCGGCCGGTCCTCGACGACGAGGTCCGCATCAGCGCCACGCCGAAGGTCATCATCCTCGGCGGCGGCCCCAACCGCGTCGGGCAGGGCATCGAGTTCGACTACTGCTGCTGCCAGGCCGCGTTCGCCGCGGAGGACATGGGCCTCGAGAGCGTGATGATCAACTCGAACCCCGAGACGGTCAGCACGGACTTCGACACGAGCGACCTGCTGTTCTTCGAGCCGCTGACGCTCGAGGACGTGCTCAACGTGGTCGAGCGCCTGAACGGCGGCGGCATCGAGAAGGCCGACCGCTCGGGCGGCGTGGCCGGCTGCATCGTGCAGTTCGGCGGGCAGACGCCGCTCAACCTGGCGCACGGGCTGGTCGCCGCCGGCGTGCCGATCATCGGCACCGGCGTCGAGAGCATCGACCTCGCCGAGGACCGCGACCGCTTCAAGGCGGTGCTCGAGGAGCTCGGGCTGAACCAGCCGCCGTCGGGCATCGCGCGAAGCCTGGAGGAGGCGGTGCGCGAGGCGGACCGCGTCGGCTACCCGGTGCTCGTGCGCCCGAGCTACGTGCTCGGCGGGCGCGGCATGGAGACCTGCTTCGACGAGGCCGCGCTGCGCCGCTACATGACCACCGCCGTCAACGTGAGCGACCTCGCGAACGCGCCGGTCCTCATCGACCGCTTCCTCTCCGACGCGATCGAGGTGGACGTCGACGTGGTCGCCGACTTCGAGCCGCACGAGACCAGCCGCACGCGGCAGCTGCCGCAGGCGAGCCCGCGCCCGAGCGCGTTGGTGTGCGGCGTCATGGAGCACATCGAGGAGGCCGGCATCCACTCGGGCGACAGCACCTGCACGGTGCCGCCCTACAGCCTCCCGCCGAGCCTGGTGAACCGCATCCGCGACCAGGCGCGAGCGCTCGCCGAGCGCCTGCGCGTGCGCGGGCTGATGAACGTGCAGATGGCAGTCAAGGACGAGACCGTCTACATCCTGGAGGTGAACCCGCGCGCCTCGCGCACGGCGCCGTTCGTCAGCAAGGCGAAGGGCATCCCGTGGGCGAACCTCGCCGCCAAGGTGATGATGGGCGCGTCGCTCGAGTCGCTCGGCGCGAGGGAGGTGCCCGACGTCGGCTTCTACGCGGTGAAGGAGAGCGTCTTCCCGTTCTCCAAGTTCCCCGGCGTCGACGTCGTGCTCGGGCCGGAGATGCGCTCGACCGGCGAGGTGATGGGCGCGGACCGCAGCCTGCCCGTCGCCTTCGCGAAGGCGCAGATGGCCGCCGGCGTGCACCTGCCCGTGCAGGGCCAGGTGTTCCTGAGCGTGCGCGACTCCGACAAGCAGCAGGCCGTGGAGGTGGCTCGCAGCCTGGCGAGCATGGGCTTCACGGTGCTGTGCTCCGAGGGCACCGCGCGCATGCTGCGCACCTACAGCGTGGCGTGCACGCCCGTCCCGAAGATCGCCACCGGCCAGCGCCCGAACGTGCTCGACCTGATGGCGAACGGCCAGGTGCAGCTCGTCATCAATACGCCGACGCGCAAGGGCGGCAGCACCGACGAGGGCCGGATCCGCGCGCAGGCGGTGCGCGCCAACGTGCCGATCATCACCACCATCGCCGGCGCGCGCGCCGCGGTGCAGGCGATCCAGGCGCTGCGCGGCGGCTCGTGGCAGGTGGTCGCCATCCAGGACTACTTCCCGCACCTAGCGCGGCCCGCGGCCGCGGCGCGGGCGGCGGAGGCGGTCGGTGTCTGACGGTCGCGGCGCGGACGCGGCGGCCGCGTCGGGTGGCCGGCTTGCGGAGCCGCTCCTCGCGCTGATCGCGGACGTCACCTCGGACCTGATCGCCGTGCAGTCCGGCGCACTGGGCGCCGCCGTCGAGCGCACGCTCGGGCGGATCGGCCGGCTCTTCGACGTCGACCGTGCCTACGTCTTCGAGCTCTCCGAGGACCGGGCGCTCATGAGCAACACCTACGAGTGGACGGCGGACGGGATCTCCGCCGAGAAGGGGAACCTGCAGGGGCTCCCGTCCGACATCGCGCCGTGGTGGATGGGGCGCATGCGGGAGGGCGCCGAGATCAACCTGCGCACGCTCGGCGACCTGCCGCCCCACGCGACGGCCGAGCGCGCGATCCTCGAGCCGCAGGGAATCCAGTCGCTCCTGGTGCTGCCGCTCGCGTGGCGCGGCAGGCTCGACGGATTCGTGGGCTTCGACCACGTGCGCGGCACGAGGTCCTGGACGAAGGAGGAGATCGACGTCCTCCGCATACTGGCGAGCTCGCTGGCGCAGACGATCGAGCGCCGGGCCGTGGGCCAGCGGCTGGAGCTCGCCGACACGGTGTTCCAGCACGCCCACGAGGGCATCTTCGTCACCGACCGCGACCAGCGGATCCTGGAGGCGAACCCCACCTTCGCGGAGATCACCGGCTACTCGCGCGAGGAGGCGATCGGCCGCACGCCGAACATGCTCTCCTCCGGCAGGCACGGGCCGGACTTCTACGCGTCGATGTGGACCGCGATCGCCACCACCGGCCACTGGCGCGGCGAGGTCTGGAACCGCCGCGCGAACGGCGAGCTCTACCTCGAGCGGCTCACGATCTCCGCGGTGCGCGGCCCGTCCGGTCAGGTGGACCGCTACGTGGGCGTGTTCGCCGACATCACGCGGCTCAAGGAGCAGGAGGAGCGGCTCGAGCAGATGGCGTACTACGACGCCCTCACCAAGCTCCCGAACCGCGTGCTGCTCGCGGACCGCATGACCCAGGCGCTCGCGCAGGTTCGCCGCGGCGGGCCGATGCTCGCCGTGTGCTACCTCGATCTCGACGCGTTCAAGCCCGTGAACGACGCGCACGGGCACGACGCGGGCGACCGCCTGCTCGTCGAGATGTCGCACCGGCTGAAGGGCGCGCTCCGCACCGGCGACACCGTGGCGCGCCTCGGCGGCGACGAGTTCGTCCTCCTGCTCCCGGGCCTGCGGAGCCGGAGGGAGTGCGAGCAGCTGCTCGAGCGCATCCTGCGGTGCGTCGCGGAGCCCTACGAGGTGGCGCCCGGGCATCCGGTGACGCTGACGGCGAGCATCGGCGTGCGCATGGTGCCGCCGGACGACGCCGACCCCGACACCATGCTCCGCCAGGCCGACCAGGCAATGTACGCGGCGAAGCAGGAGGGGTGCGGCCGTGCGCACCGATTCGACCCGGACCTCGACAGGCAGGTCGTGCTGCGCCGCGACATGATCGCGCGCGTGAGTTCCGGCATCCGGCTCGGCGAGATGTGCCTGCATTTCCAGCCGATCGTCGACCTCGCCTCGGGCGAGGTGCGCCTCGCCGAGGCGCTCGTCCGCTGGCGGCGCGCGGACCGGGGCATGCTGTCGCCCGGCGAGTGGATCCCGGCGATCGAGGGCACCGACGTGATGGTCGAGCTGGGCGACTGGGTGCTCGAGGAGGCGCTCGCGCGCTGCGAGCACTGGAGCCGCGCGGGACTCCCGAGCGGTGTGAGCGTGAACGTGTCGGGGCAGGAGCTGCGCGATCCGGGCTTCGCGGAGCGCGTGCGGGCCGCGCTTGCCCGGCATCCGGGCGCGGATCCATCGCGGCTGCGGCTCGAGGTGCTCGAGAGCGCCGCGCTCACGGATCTCGCGGCGGTGACGCGGACCATGGAGGACTGCGCGGCGCACGGCGTGCACTTCGCGCTCGACGACTTCGGCACGGGGTACTCGTCGCTTGCCTACCTCAAGCGCCTCCCGGTGACGACCATCAAGATCGACCGGACGTTCGTCGCAGACATGCTCTCGGACGCCGGTGACCGCGCGATCGTCACGGGCGTGATCGAGCTGTCGCGCGTGTTCGGGCGCTCCTCGGTGGCCGAGGGCGCGGAGACGGCCGAGCACGCGGCCGCGCTGCGGGAACTGCGGTGCGACCTGGCGCAGGGCTTCGGGATCGCCCCGCCGATGCCGGCCGAGGAGTTCGAGGCGTGGATGCGCGCGCGGGACGGGGGAACCCTGCCTCGCTAGGGGCGCGGGCGGGGGCCCGGTTCCTATACTCCCCCCTCCGATGCCGTCCTTCCAGACCGTCGCCGACTACCTGCCCGCCTGGTTCCCCACGGGCTCGACGCTCGCGCAGCTCGTGGCGAGCTTCCTCGTGGTGTTCACCGCGCTCCACGTGATCCTGGTCGCGTGCGCCTACGCCATCTGGCTCGAGCGCCGGCTCTCGGCGTGGATGCAGGACCGCGTCGGTCCGAACCGCGTCGGGCCGTGGGGCCTGCTGCAGCCGATCGCCGACGGCCTGAAGTTCTTCCTGAAGGAGGACTACACGCCCAACCACGTGGACCGTGCGCTGTTCACGGCGGCGCCGGCGCTGCTCGCGATCCCGTCGCTGATCAGCTTCGTGGTGATCCCGTGGGGCGGGGTGCTCGACCTGGCGACGATCCCGTTCCTCGGGCTCACCGGCTCGGTGCGGATCGTCGGCGCGGACGTGAACATCGGCGTCGTGTACATGCTGGCGATGGCGAGCCTCTCGGTCTACGGCGTGGCGCTCGGCAGCTGGGCGTCGAACAACAAGTTCGCGTTCCTGGGCGGGCTGCGTGCGAGCGCGCAGATCATCAGCTACGAGATCCCGATGGGCGTCTGCATGCTCGCGGTGATCCTGATGTCGGGCAGCTTCACGCCGGGCGAGATCATCGCGTCGCAGCAGCAGGGCGTGTGGAACATCCTGCAGCAGCCGCTCGCGGCGGTGCTCTTCTACGTGTGCATGCTGGCGGAGACCAATCGCCTGCCGTTCGACCTGGCCGAGTGCGAGAGCGAGCTGGTGGGCGGGTACCACACCGAGTACTCGAGCATGCGCTTCGCGCTGTTCTTCCTGGCGGAGTACTTCAACATGATCGCCGGCGCGGCGCTCTTCTGCGTGCTGTTCCTCGGCGGCTGGAGCGTGAACCCGCTGGGCGCGTTCGTGCCGGGCGACCTGCCGCTCGTCGGCGGGCTGCCGCTGGTGGCCGCGCAGGTCGGCGTGATGGCCGCGAAGACCGCGGCGGTGGTGACGCTCGGCATCGCGCTGCGCTGGACGCTGCCGCGGTTCCGGTTCGACCAGCTGATGCGCCTCGCGTGGGAGGGCATGATCCCGACCGCGCTCCTGATCCTCACGTGCACGGCGGTTTTCGCGTACTTCGGCCTGCTGCAGTGGATGTGGGCCGGCAGCCTGCTGTGCCTGGGCATCGTGTGGTTCGTCGGCCCGCGCCTGCCGCGGAGCGCGAGCCCCAACGCGAAGGTCGGGCTGATCGGCAGCCGCTTCAGCCCCGCGTGACGCCGTGAAAATCACCCCGGGTTGATTTTCCCATTTTCGACCGGCTGCGTCAGGCGCGCTCGCGCATCATCCGACGCATCGAACCGACCCACGCGCCGTACTCAAGTGCGGCGCGGCGTCGTTCATGGGCCGGGGGCCACTTCGAGCGGTCCGTGCCGAACGCGGTCTCCATCCGCCACGACCAGTACTTGCCGCGGAGCCGGAAGCCAGTGGCCACGCCGAGCAGCAGGAGATTCCAGGCGCCGCGGATCGCGTGCATGCGAACGCAGCCTAGCGCGAAAATGGGAAAATCAACCCGGGGTGATTTTCGCGCCCGGCGCTTCCGCCGCGCTACGCAGACGCGTCACCGCCCACCCCTACACTCGGGCAGCCCCATGGCAAAGGTGAAGACAAGCTTCGTCTGCCGCGACTGCGGGAATGTCCAGCCCAAGTGGATGGGCAAGTGCCCCGACTGCGGCGCATGGGACGCCCTCGAGCGCTTCACGGAGCGCCCCGACTCCGCCGCCGCCGGCCCCGCGCCGGGCGCCCTCTCGCTGGCGCCCGAGCCCGCGGACCCCGCCGCCGCCCGCGCCGCGCGCCGCGCCGTCCCCATCGCCGAGGTCAAGCCGCTCGACGTCCCGCGCATCCCCTCCGGCATCGCGGAGTTCGACCGCGTCCTCGGCGGCGGCCTCGTCCCCGGCAGCGTCTCGCTCCTCGGCGGAGACCCCGGCATCGGCAAGAGCACGCTCCTCCTGCAGGCCGCCGCCGCGCTCGCCGGCCGCGGCCGCCGCGTCCTCTACGCCACCAGCGAGGAGAGCGCCGCCCAGGTCAAGCTCCGCGCCGACCGCCTCGAGGGCAGCGCCGACATCGCGCGCGGCGCGAACCTCCTCCTCCTCGCGGAACCGAACCTCGCCGTCGTCGCGGAGGAGGCGCGCCGCACGCGCCCCGAGCTCCTCGTCCTCGACTCCATCCAGCTCGCCTACCGCGGCGACGTCGACGCCGTCCCCGGCAGCCTCCAGCAGCTGCGCCGCTGCTGCCTCGACCTCGTCACGCTCGCCAAGACCACCGGCACCGCGGTCGCCGTCGTCGGCCACGTCACCAAGGAAGGCGACCTCGCCGGCCCCAAGCTCCTCGAGCACCTCGTCGACGTCGTCCTCGCCTTCGAGGGCGACCGCCACCACGCGTACCGCGTCGTGCGCGCGGTGAAGAACCGCTTCGGCAGCACGCAGGAGCTCGGGCTCTTCGAGATGACCGGCACCGGCCTCGCGGAGGTCGAGGAGGCGTCGCTCACCGCGGGCGACGGCTCCGGGGCGCCGCCCGCCCGCCGCCCCGGCACGGTCTTCGCGCCGGTGCTCGCGGGCTCGCGCGTCCTCCTCGCCGAGATCCAGGCGCTCACCGCGACCGGCTTCCTCGGCGCCGCCAAGCGCCGCGCAGGCGGGCTCGACGCCGCGCGCCTCGCCATGCTGATTGCCGTCCTCGAGAAGCACGCGGGCCTTCGCCTGGCGGACCAGGACGTCTACGCCTCCGTCCTCGGCGGCATCCGCATCACCGAGCCCGCCGCGGACCTGCCGGTCGCGCTCGCCGTCGCCGGCGCCTTCCACGGCCGCGCCGCCGGCCCGGCCACCGCCGCCATCGGCGAGATCGCGCTCTCGGGCGAGGTGCGCGCCGTCCGCCAGCTCGACCTCCGCGTCGCCGCCGCCGTGCGGCGGGGGGCGCGGCTCCTCCTGGTGCCCGCCGACCAGGCCGCCGCGGCCCGCGCCGCGTGCGGGCCGAGCGGCGCCGGGATCGACGTGGTGCCGGTCGCCGACGTCCGTTCCGGCATCGACACGCTCGCGTAGGACGGGGAAATCGCCCGTGGCGCCGCCGGGGGCACCACCTGCATCCTGCTGCGTCCGTCGCGCCCCGCACGGGGTGCCGGCATCGACGCGTCCGCCCACGGAGCCGGCCATGCAGGTCCCCACCACCGAAGCCGCGCCCGTTGCGGCGCTGATCGCGCCCGCCCCGCGCTCCGCTGCCGACTCCGACTCCCTCGCCGCCATGCAGCGCCAGCTCGACCAGCTCGCCCGGGAGAACCGCGAGCAGGCCGAGGAGATCAGGCTCCTCCGCCAGGAGAACGGCGAAGCCTGGCTCACCGAGCAGCGTGCCGAGCAGGTCCGCGGCATCGTCCGAGACGTCCTCGCGGACTCGAGCGAGCGCGCCTCCTTCCGCACCGACGGCGCGATGGCGGGCTTCGACAGGAACTTCTTCATCTCGAGCGCCGACGGCAACTTCCGCCTCAACTTCGAAGGCCAGATCCAGGCGCGCTTCTCCTACTCCAACGTCCCGACCTCCAGCCTCTCGGACACGCCGATGCGCCCGCCGGCCCCCGCCATCGTGCCGAGCTCCGACGACCAGCTGATCAACGAGTACGGCTGGGAGATACGGCGCATGCAGCTCAACTTCTTCGGCAACGTGATCGACCCGTCGGTCACCTACCGCGTGCAGCTGCAGTACCAGCGCGACTACGCCGTCGGCGGCCCGCCCCTTCGGTTCGCCGACGTGTATGCCCAGAAGGCCTGGGGCGGCGGCTGGTACACGCGCGTCGGTCAGTGGAAGAACTTCTTCAACTACGAGGAGATCACCTCGAGCCGCACGCAGCAGTTCGCGGAGCGGACCTTGGTGAACGAGTACTTCAACACCAAGTTCGTGCAGGGCTTGCTGTTCGGCTGGGAGAGCAGGAAGGTGCGCGTGTACGCGTCGTACAACGACGGCGGCGCCAACCGCGACGTGGGCATCCTCCAGGCCAACGGCAACCTCACGGAGTGGGCGTTCACCGGCCGCGCGGAATGGGCGATCGCCGGCGAGTGGGGCCAGTTCCGCGACATGCAGGGATGGCGAGGCACGCCGTTCGCCGTCATGGTCGGCGCCGC
>JBILFU010000070.1:0-8486 GCA_044351405.1 Phycisphaerales bacterium | reverse complement strand
CTCGGAGTACCAGGTCGCGCGGTCCGCCCGCGACGCGGTGGCGAGCCTGCAGGCCCTCATCGCGGGGCTCTCGCAGGAGGTCGGCACCGCGGCCCTCCGCCAGAAGGCCCAGTCGGCGCTCGAGCGCCTGGAGTCGGCGTCCGGCGGGCTGTCGTCGGCGCTCTCGGCGCTGGAGGCCATCAAGGCGGCCCGGGCGCAGGCTCAGGGCGACCCGCGCGCGGCGGACCTCGGGGAGGTCGAGTCGATCTACGCGAGGCTCGTGTCGCTTCGGGTGCGGGTGCTTGCGGAGTGGTCCGGGCTGTCGGAGGGGATCGCCTCTCGCGACGCGGGCTACGGCGGGCTGCTGTCGGAGTCCGCGGCGCTCCTGGAGCAGGTGGGGCAGCGGTACCTGGAGCGGGGGACGCAGGCTGCGTCGCAGGCGACGCAGTCGGTGGCGCAGGCCTCCTCGGGCCGCGCCGCCGCGCTCGGCGCGCTGAGTTCCTTCGGGCAGGCGCGCGCAAGCGCCGACCTGCGCGAGTCCCAGGCGCTGGCGGCGGAGGACCGCTTCGACGGACAGGCGGAGGCGTTCGCGGCGCATGCGGCGGACTTCTCGACCCACCAATCGGCGGCCATCGCGGTGCTCGCCGCGATCAACGACATCCTCTCGGGCGGCAACGGCGGCGAGACCGGCGGCGGGACGGGCGGCGGCACGCCGCAGTTTGTCGGCCTCGGCGGCACGTCCCCCGGCCAGGGCGGGCTCTCGGGGTCGGAGCTCGGTCCGCTCATCGAGGAACTCCGCACCGCGCTGCTCGCCCTCGGTGACTCGCGCGACGGCGCCCAGGTCGCGCAGCTCGGCGCGCGGGACGAGCGCGTGGCGATCGAGGGACAGGCATACGTGCTCGGCACCCAGGAGCGCGTCACCGCGCAGTCGGCCGTGGGCGCGTACCAGTCCGCGCTCGCGCAGCTCGACGACCTCGTCGCGGCCGGGGCGTCCCGGGCGGAGCTGTCGGCTGCCGCGGACGATGCCGTGCAGCGGCTCCGCGCGGTGGTGCTGGCGATCCAGTCGGGGCTGCAGCCGGGCACCTCCCTGCCCGCGGCGCAGCGCGCGCTCGAGCGGCTCGAGTCCGCGGCATCGGGCTTCGCGCAGACGGCCGCCGCGCTCGACGTGCTTGCCTCCGCGCGGGACGATGCCGCCGGTGCGGGCCAGGATGCGGCGCTCGACCAGGTCGAGGAGCTCTACGGGCGGGTGCTCGCGGTCCGCCTCCGCGTGCTCGCGGACGCGGCGGCGATCGACCTGGAGTTCGACCAGATCCAGTCCGACTACGAGTCGACGCTCGCGGCCGCGGAGGCGGCCATCGGCGGCGCCGGCGAGGAGTTCACCTTCGCCGCGCTGTTCGCGTCGTTCGGATCGGAGCTTCTCGCCCAGGGCGTGGACGACCGGCTCTCGGACGCGCAGCGGGCGTCGGACGAGCGCGCCGCGGTCGCCGGCGAGGCCGAGGAGTTCGAGGCCTGGGCCATGGACGTCGCGGCCGTCGAGGACCGGGCCGCGGAGGCCACCGCCAGGCTCGAAGCCATCGGCACGCAGTCCCTCGGCGGGAGCGGGAGCCAGATCGAGCAGGCCCTCGGGTCGCTCGGGCTCCTGGACGAGGCGCTCGCGGCCGTGCTCGCAAAGGTCTCCGATCCCGAGTCCGACTTCGGCGAGCGGTTGCCGGGCCTGGGCCTCGAGTCGCTCGCGGAGCGCGCGAGCGCCGCGCTCGAGGCCATCCTGCAGGCCGAGTCCGAGGGGGCGGGCGGCGCCGCGCAGTCGCGGGCCGTCGCGGGCCTGGCGGCTGCCGTCGTCGCGGACGCCGAGCGCCTGGCGGAGGTCGCGACGGAGCTCAAGGAACGCCTGGGCATCTCCGACGCGCTGGCGGCGCAGGCAGCGGCCGTCGTCGCGCAGCTGGCGCAGGCCGCCGACGGGTCCGCGACGCGCGCGGAGCAGGCGAGCGCCGCGATCGGCGCCCTCGCGCTCGCCGCGAAGAGCGATCGGGTGGGATCCGTGCTCGCGCGCCTCGAGTCGCTCGTGCAGTCGCGGGAATGGGAGACGTCCGGCGGCCTCGACCTCCTGGCGCGAGCGCAGCAGGCCTATCGGGGCACCAACGAGCACGGCGCGGCGACCTTCGCGTCCCTTGCCCTTGGTGCGCGGGCGGCCATCGACCCCGTCGCCTCGTCGGCGACCGAGGACCTCGATGCCGTCTCGCGGATGGCCTCCCTGAGCTCCGAGATGGTGACCGCGCTCGACGGCGCCGAGGGCGCGGCCGGGGAGGCCGAGCGGCTCCGCGACGTGACCATCGGGCTCCTTGCGCAGGCGGAGTCACACGAGGCGGACACCGTGATCGGCCTCGCGAACACCGGGAACGCCGTCGAGGCCGGCGACCTGCAGGGCGCCGCCGCGCAGCGCGACCTCACCGTCTTCCATGCCGAGGCCGCCCGGGGCGCCGCGACCGGTGCCGCGGGAGCGGCCGACGGGGCCAGGCAGCAGCACGTCGCCGCGCAGGGGTTCGCCGCGGACGTGGACCGCCTCGGGGACGAAGTGCAGGCGTTCGGCACCAACAGCGCGCAGTTCGCCGCGGCGGCGAAGGCGCGCGCGCAGGCCGTCGCCGCGGCGGCCGGGCAGGTCGAGTCGCTGCGCGCCGAGGTCGTCTTCTTCAATGGCGTCGTGCAGCAGCTCGCCGGGAACGCCGGGACCACCTCCGCCGCCGCGAGCGCCGGCTCCAGCGTGCAGGCGCTCCTCGACGCCAACGCGATCGCCGCGCAGCTTGCGGGCGTGGCCGCCGGTGCCTCGGAGATGGCCCAGACCGCCTCCACGAACGCGGGCCGGCTGTTCGGGCAGAGCGTCTTTCAGTACGTCGCGCGCGCCCTCTCCGCATCCAACGTCGCCGCGGCGCGCGCGCAGCAGGCAGACCAGGCGGCGGGCCGTGCCGAGGCGAACGCGGCCAGCGCCGCCGCGCTCGTCGCGGGCGCGGGCAACGGCGGCCAGGGGCGGTGAGCCCCGCGGCGGGATCCGCCCCGGCGGACGGCTACACTCGCCGCGCGTGAAGGTGAAGGTCAAGGTCACGAGCCGCGTCGTGCTCCTCGCGGGCCTTGCGGCCACGGGGATGGTGCTGGCGCTCGGCGCGCTCGGTGCGCTCGACTCCGCGGAGTGGTGGACGCAGGACCAGCGCTTCCTGCACGCGCGCCGCGGCGCGGACCCGCTCGGCGACCGGGTCTGCCTGGTGGCGATCGACGACCGCGCCCTCGACACGATCGGCCGGTGGCCGTGGTCGCGCGACACCCTTGCGCTCGCCCTCGACGAGGTCGCCCGCGCCGGCGCGCGCACGGTGGCGATCGACATCCTCTTCACGGATTCGCAGGCCGAGGCGCCCGACGCCGCCCTCGCGGCGGCGATCGCCCGGGTCCCGACGGTCGCCGCGGTCAACATGGACCAGGGGCGCATGGACGAGGCGCTCTGGCGCAGCGAGGACGGGAAGGCCGCGCTGCAGGCGCTCGTGGGCGCGGGCGCGCAGGACATCACCGTCGACCCTGCGGCGCTTGCCGACCGGGCCGGGCTCTCCGGCGAGCGGCGGGCGCGCCTCCTGGAGCGGCCCTCGCAGTTCAAGAAGCTGGTCGCGTGGAGGTCGGTGCTGGGCATGCGCGCCGACGGGCGCCCGCCGGCCGACCTCCGGTCCTTCCGCCTGGCGATGACGGCCGGCGACGCGTCGCTCGACCAGTTCCCGGAGCGGCTCCTCCTGGACGAGGCCTTCGAGCGCGACCGGGCCTTCGCGTCGCTCGCGCCGTGTATGGCCGCGGAGCGGGGCGACGGTTCCTCGATGGACGCGCCGCCGATCCCGGTGATCGCGGCCGCCGCGAGGGGCGGCGGGTTCGTGAACTCGATCGAGGACGACGACGGCCACCACCGTCGCGTGCGCCCGTTCTGGCCGACGCCCTACGGCGCGCTGCCCCAGTTCGGCCTGGCCGCGGGCCTGCTGCAGCTGGGCATCGCGCCGCGCGACGTGCGCGTCGAGGGCGGCGAGCTCGCCTTCCCGGACGGGCGGACCATGCCGCTCGAGCGGGGCATGATCCGCGTCGACTGGCCGAACGCGGTCTTCGACAAGGACCCGCGCGGCTGGCGCTCGGGCGGCGACAACGGGATGATCGCGATCGGCGCGCTCGTCGACCTGTCGCGCCAGCGGGTCGCGCTGGCGAGGCAGGAGGAGCAGTACCGGGCGCTCGGCGCGGACATCGCGGGCCTGCAGGGGCTCTCCGCCGACGCGGTGGCGAAGGTGCCGGTGGACGACGCCACCCGCGCCGCGATCCGCGAGCAGGGCGAGTTCGTCGCGGGCGACCTGTCCGCGCGCGGCACGGAGGACGTGAAGGACCTGCCGCCGGAGGAGCGCAAGCTGGTCGGCACCTACCGCGAGTGGTGGAGGCTCGACCGGGAGCTCCCCGCGGCGCGCGCGCGGATCGCCGACGCCGAGCGCTACGTGCGCGAGCGCATCGAGGGGCGGCTGGTCTTCGTCGGCTTCGTCGCGACCGGCACGATGACCGACATGATCAACACCGTCTTCGGCGCGCGCACGCCGGGCGTGTACTTCCACGCGACGGTGGCGGACATGGTGATCGGCTGGCACTCGGTGCTCTGCTGGCCGCCGTGGACCGCCTATCCGGTGGGCGCCGCGATGGGCGCGCTGTGCGCGCTGGTGGCGCGCAAGCGGGGGGCCGGGTTCAGCTCGGCGTTCTGCGTGCTGCTGGCGTCGGCCTGGGCGTTCCTGGCGGGCGGCGTGGCGTTCGTCCAGGCGGACATGATGATCCCGGTGGCGATCCCGGTGATCTGCGCGGTCGGTGCGCAGGCGGTGGGCGTCTCGACCGCGGCGGTCGTCTCGCAGCAGGAGAAGGCGCGCGTCACGCGCCAGTTCCGCGCGCGCGTCAGCCCGCAGCTCGTCGACCGGCTGGCGTCCGACCCGGACGCGCTCTCGATGCGCGGCGAGCAGCGCGAGTCCACGATCCTCTTCGGCGACCTGGCGGGCTTCACGACCATCAGCGAGAAGCTCGGCTCGGAGGCGGTGGTCGCGACACTCAACCTCTACATGTCGGCGATGGCGAAGGAGCTCACCGACCGCCGCGCGTACGTCAACAAGTTCCTCGGCGACGGCCTGCTCGCCTTCTGGAGCGCCTTCGGCGCGGAGCCCGAGCAGGGGCAGCTCGCCGCGGAGGCGGCGCGGGCGTGCCAGCGCGTGGTGACCGAGATCGGGAGGCGCCCGGACCGCCAGGGGCTCCCGAAGGTCTCGCTGCGCCTGGGGATCGCCACCGGCACGGTGACGATCGGCGACTGCGGCGCGCCGCCCGACCTCAACGACTACACCGTGATCGGCGACAGCGCGAACCTCGCCGCGCGGCTCGAGAGCGCCAACAAGCAGTTCGGCACCGCGATCCTGTTCGACGGCCGCACGCGCGAGCTGATCCGGGACGCGGGCGGCCTGCCGATCGTCGGGCTCGGGCGCGTGGTGGTGGTCGGACAGAGCCACCCGATCGACGCGTTCACGATGCTCGTCGAGGAGCCGCCCGCGGGATGGATCGAGAGCGTCGGGAGGGCGGTGGAGGCGTTCGCGCGCGCGGACTTCGCTGCCTGCGCCGCGGCCTGGGACGAGCACGACGCGCGCTTCGGGAGGTCCAGGCTGTCCGCGCCCTTCCGCGAGGCGATGGAGGACGAGGACGACCTGCGCGACGGCGTGCTGCGGCTGCGAGCGAAGTGAGGCATCCGCCCCCGGTCAGGTCGGCACGCGGTTCCGCACGATGACCAGCCCGGTCTGGTCGTCCTCGAGCGGCCGGTGCCCGCTCCAGGCGTGGACCGCCTCCTTGACCGCCCGGAAGATCTCCGCCGCCGGTCGGTCGCGGTTCGCGCGCACGAGCTCCTTCACGCGCTCCTCCTCGAATCGGTTGCGCTCGGCGTCCGGCGCCTCGTAGAAGCCGTCGGTGATCGCCACCAGCACGTCGCCCGGCTCCATCGCGAACCGCTGCGTGTCGGCATCGGCATAGGGCAGGGCGAACACGCCCATCGGCGGCATGTCGGCCCCGTGCACCAGGAAGTCGTCGGTCGCGCGCCGGTAGAGGAGGATGGGGCCCTGGCCGGCGCTCACCGTGTGCACCGCGCCGGTGCGGCAGTCGAGCCTGGCGATCCATGCGGTCACGAAGCGCCCGTCGGGCAGGTCCTCCGCGAGCTGCGCGTTCACCTCCTCGGCGATCTTCACGATCGGTTGCCCGAGGCGAAGCCCGAGCCGCAGCATCCCGCGCATCTGGACGCTCGACAGCGCGCTCGCCACGCCGTGCCCGGTGGCGTCGGCGATCGCCAGCACGTACTCCTCGGGCTCCGCGCCCTCGGGGGCGATGACGCCGCCCGAGAGCGCGATGACGTCGTACGCGTCGCCGCCGCAGAACTCGGCGGGCACGCTCTCGCCCGCGAGGTCCCAGCCCGTCGCCCGGGGCAGCTCCCCGGGGAAGGTGGCCGCCTGGATCTCCCGGGCGACGTCCATCTCGCGCTCGAGACGCTCGCGCTCGACGCGGTCCTCGATGAGGCGCCCGCGCTTCATGGCGACGGCCGCGCTCGCGGCGAGCCCCTCCGCGAGCCGCTCGTCCCCGGCGTCGAACGTCCCGGTCCGCCGGTTGAGCACCTGCGCGACGCCGACCAGCCCGCCCTCGTGGTCGAGGAGCGGGATCGCCAGGATCGTGCGGGTGCGGTATCCCGTCCGCTGGTCGACGGCGCGGTTGAAACGCGGGTCCTCGTACGCGTCCGGGATGTTGACGATCGCCCTCGAGGTCGCCGCCGCGCCGGCGATCCCGGCCCCGCGCGGGATGCGGATCACCTTCGGCGCGTCGCCGTCGCCGATGCCGTGCGCGACCTGCGTGAAGAGCTCGTCCGTGCGCGCGTCGTACTCGAACACCGTCGCGCGGTCCGCGTCGAGCAGGTCGCGGAGCGCGTCGATCACGAGCGACAGGATCGACTGCAGGTCGCCCGTGGCCGCCAGCCGTCGCGAGAGCTCCAGGAGCTTCTCGGAGCGGAGGGAATCGCCGCCGTCCTGCGCCATCAGCCCCCCGGCCGCCCGGCGGAGGGCGCCGCGGCGGTGCCGCTGGCCTGGGGGTAGACGAGCAGCCTGTCGTGCGCCAGCAGCACCAGGTCGGCCAGGCCGTCCCCCGTCACGTCCGCCACCTGCCCCATGCTCGGCTCGAACTCCTGGCGGTCGCCGCCCGTGAAGAGCCGGCTCTCGAAGACCTTGAAGCCGAGCACCGGCAGCAGGCGTTCCGCGGCGCTGAAGGTCAGCACGTTCGCCATCTGCTCGCCGCCGTCGAGCACCGTGACGTCCGCGTACCCGTCGCCGTTCAGGTCGCCGACCACCAGCTCGTGCGGCACCTGCCGCGGGTCGTCGCTCGTCCACGTGCCCACCGGGTCGAGCACGATGCGCTCCCCGGCCAGCCGCACCAGCGCGAAGCTGTCGTCGCCGACGGCGAGCAGGCCGTCGTTGCCGTCGCCCGCGAACCGGCCCGCGGCCAGCTGCCCGAACTTGAAGCCTGGGATCTCGATCACCTCCGACTGCGACCAGGTCCCGGAGTCGCCCCGCGCGAAGACGATCGCCCGCGCGCCGTCGCGGTCGCCCGCCACGATCCGGTCGCCGAGGCGCGCCAGCGCGACCAGCTTGGCGTCCGGGTTCTTGGCGTTCATCTGCGCGACGACCTGCCAGCCCGGGCTCGCGCCGCCCGAGGGCTTGGGCTCGTAGCGGAGCGCGCGGACGTAGTTGCGGTCGGCCACCAGCAGCTCGCCCCGGCCGTTGCCGTCGACGTCCGCGACGAGCGTGTTGTCGCCGGTCGCCGACTGCACCAGGCCGAACTGGCCCATGTCCTTCGACTCGAGCACCTTGAACGCGGCGGGCGCCCGCGCGGCCGCCGGCGGGGCGCCGGCGCCGGCCGGGGCTTCCGCGGGCTCGGCGGGCACGCTGCCCTCGGACCGCAGCATGATCATCGGCTTCTCCGGCGTGAAGACCAGGAGGTCGGTGAAGCCGTCCTGGTCTGCGTCCACCGCGGAGACCGCGTTGGGCGAGCGGCTCTGCGTCCCCAGGCTCACGGTCACGCGGTGCGCCGGGTCCGGGTCGCCGTCGACCGGCACCAGCTCCACCACGAAGCTCTTGCCGTCCTTCGCGACGACCGCCAGGTGCCGCTCGCCGTCCAGGTCCACCAGGTTGATCGCGACCGGCGTGCGGCCCGCGCCCAGCTGCACCGCCTGCGGGAAGCCGATCGCGCCGTCCCTCCCGGCCATGCTGCGCCCGACCACGCCCTCCTTCTCGCTCAGCGCGAAGACGATGGCGCCGGCCTTGGTGGGCGCCACCGCCACCGAGTCGAGGTCGGCGAAGGAGGGACTCGCCGCCGGCGCGCCGAGGCCCTTGCCCTTCTCCTGGCGGTAGGCCATGATCGCGTTGGCGAGCGTGTTCGTCGCGACGATG
>JBILFU010000003.1:0-24541 GCA_044351405.1 Phycisphaerales bacterium | reverse complement strand
GGCAGCCCGGGCGCGGCCGGCACCGCGTCGCCGGCGCTCGTCGAGCTGCGGGTGCGGACCGCGCCCGCGGGTGCGTCGATCGCCGTGGACGGCGAGCCGCGCGGACGGTCGCCGGCCGTCGTGCTCCTGCCGCCCGGCAGGCCGCACCGCGTCGAGGCGGCGCTCGACGGCTGGGAGACGTTCACGGCCGTCTGGCGGGACGGCGAGGGTGAGCTGGGGCTCAACCTGGAGCCGCGCGCGGACGTCGGCACGCTGCCGCGCCTGCTGACGGTGGACGCGGGGCAGCTGCCGCGCGGCGCGTCGCTGCGCGCGGTGGCGCCGGTGGCGCTGCAGCTCGGTCCCGGCATCAACCGCATCGAGGTGTCCTTCGAGCGCGCCGCGGACGGGTCGTGGGCCGCGCCGCCGCTGGTCCTCGAGGCGCGCGATGCCGCGGGACGCCCGCTCCGCATCGAGCACGGCACGCGCGAGAGCGAGGGCTCCGCCGAGATCGCGCTGCGCGCCGAGGAGGCCGGCGCCAGGATCCGGGTGCGGGTGCGCTGAGGCGCCGCGCACCGGCCGTCAGCCCGGCCGCATGTTCTTCGACATGTTGAAGATCGGCAGCAGCATGGCCGACGCGATCCCGCCGACCACCGCGCCCATGCCGACGATCATGATCGGCTCGACCAGGCTGGTGGTGCTCTTGACCGCGATGTCGAGGTCCTCCTCCGCCGCGGCGGAGGCAGCCTCGAGCACCTCGGAGAGCCGGCCGGACTTCTCGCCGCTGGCGATCATCGCCACGACGTTCCGCGGCACGAAGTCGAACTCGCGGAACGTGGGCGCGATCTCCTGGCCCTTCGAGATCCGCTCCTCGAGCAGCGTCCAGAGCCGTGCGTAGTGGACGTTGCCGGTCACGTCCCGGCAGATGCGCACCACCTCGACCAGCGACACGCCCGCCGCCAGCAGCGACGCCATGGTGCTCGAGAAGCGCACCAGGTACAGGCAGCGGAACATGTGCCCGACCACCGGCGCGCGAAGCTTGGCCAGGTCGACCGCCGCCTGCCCGGCCGCGGAGCGCGCCCACCACCAGAAGGCGCCCGCGGCGCCCAGGATCACGGGGACGTAGATCGCCCACCCGGTGCGGAGGAAGCCGCTCAGCCAGACCAGGGCCTTGGTCGGCGCCGGCAGCCGGTCGCCCTGCGCCTTGAAGAGCGGCCCGAACTTGGGGAGCACGAAGACCATGATGACCGCCACCGCGATCACCGCGACCGCCAGCATGATGGCGGGGTACATCATCGCGCCCTTGATCTGCTTGGCCGTCTTGCGGCTCTTGGCCAGGTCCTTGGCGACGCGGGCGAGCATCTCGTCGAGCTTGCCTGACGCCTCCGCGGCGCGCATGAGCGACACCAGGATGGTCGGGAAGGTCTCCGGATGGCGCGCGAGCACCGCGCTGAAGTCCTCGCCCTCGCAGACGTCGTCCTTCACCAGGCGCACGAACTCCGCGACCTCCTTCCGCGACGCCTGCGACGCGAAGGTCTCGAGCGCGTCCGCGAGCGGCACGCCGGTCTTCAGCATCACCGCGAGCTGCTGGCAGAAGGCGACCACGTCGTCGCGGCGCATCGACCTGGCCAGGCGCCGCCGGCGGCGGATCGGGTCGGACTCCTGGCCGACCTCCGCGGCGAGGTCGCCCAGGTCCACCGAGAGGATGGCCAGTCCCTGCCGCCGCAGCTCGCGCACGGCCGACGCGTGGTCGACTGCCTCCACCACCCCGCGCACCAGGTCGCCGCCCTCCGTGCGGCGGGCGCGGTAGGTGAACTTGCGCGCGGCGGTCGCGGCGGTCTCGTTGCGTTCAGCGGCGGCAGGCACCGTAGACCTCCTCGATCGTGGTCAGGCCGTCGAGCACCTTGCGCGCGCCGTCGTCCCACAGCGTCTCGAATCCGCCCTTTCGCAGGGTCTCGCGGATCTGCGCGGGATCGGCCTTGGCGCCGATGGCGTCGACGAGCGGCTCGTCCGGGATCATCAGTTCGTAGAGGCCCAGCCGGCCGGACAGGCCGGTCTCGCGGCAGCGGCGGCAGCCCGCGCCCCTCCACAGGCGGGTGACGCCCTCGCCGTAGGTGCCCAGCGAGAGGAGCTGCTGCGCGTCGGGCTGGAACTCCTGCTTGCAATGGGTGCAGATGCGGCGCACGAGCCGCTGCGCCAGCACGCCCTTCAGGCTGGCCGCCACCAGGAACGGCTCGACCCCCAGGTTCTGCAGGCGGGTGATCGAGCTGGGGGCGTCGTTGGTGTGCAGCGTGCTGAGCACCAGGTGGCCGGTGAGGGCCGCCTGCACCGCGATCTGCGCGGTCTCGCCGTCGCGGATCTCGCCCACCATGATGATGTCCGGGTCCTGGCGGAGCAGGGCGCGCAGCGCGCCGGCGAAGGTGAAGCCGGCCTTGGGGCTGACCTGCGCCTGGTGCACGCCCTCCAGGTTCGCCTCCACGGGGTCCTCGACGGTGGAGACGTTGTACGCGACGGTGTCGAAGGTGCCGAGCGCCGAGTACAGCGTGGTGGACTTGCCGCTGCCGGTCGGGCCGGTGACGAGCACGATCCCGTAGGGCTCCTCGATGACGCGGCCGAAGCGCTCCAGCATCTGCGGCCGGAAGCCCAGGCGCTCCAGCCCCAGCTTGGCCGCGGACACGTCGACGATGCGCATGACGATCTTCTCGCCGAACTTCCCGGGCAGGGTGCTGACGCGCAGGTCGACCGGCTTGCCCTTGATGCGCACGGAGATCTCGCCGTCCTGCGGCACGCGGCGCTCGGAGATGTCCATGTGCGCCATGATCTTGATGCGGCTGGCGATCGCGGCATGCAGGCGGTAGGGCGGGCTCATCTTGTGGAAGAGCACGCCGTCGATCCGGTAGCGCACGCGCAGCTTGCCGTCGTCGGGCTCGATGTGGATGTCGCTCGCGCCCTCGGCCGCCGCGGTGCAGATGACGAAGTTCACCAGCTTCACCACCGGGCCGGCGTCGTCGTCGGCCGCGTCCGCGCCGATCATCTCCTCGACCTTCTGCTCCTGAAGGTCGTAGTCGCCGGCGTCGCCGCCCTCGAAGAGGTCCGCGACCAGCTCCTCCGCCTGCTTGTTCACGTTCGCGGCGGCGCGGCTCGGGTCGCTCAGCAGGGCGTCGATGCGGTCGTCGGGGCTCGCGACGAACCGGACCTTGAACCCGGTCTCGCGCGCGATCAGCTCCTCCACGAAGTAGTTCTGCGGGTCCGCGGTCGCCACCACCAGCTCGGTGCCCGCCAGGAACAGCGGGCACACGCGGTGCTCCTTGCGGACGGCCTCGGGGACCAGCGCCATCGCGCCCTCCTCGAAGAGCTCCGCGGGCTCGGCCACGAACTCGATGCCGCGGCTCCTGGCCACGGCCCTCAGCAGCACGTCCTTGTCGACCATCCCGAGCTGGATGAGCACCTCGCCCAGGAGGAGCCGCTGGCCGCCCTTCACCTGCGCGGCGAGCGCGGCGCGCAGCTGCTCCGCGGACAGCGTGCCGTCCTCGACCAGCACCTGGCCGAGGGGCGGCAGCGTGGACAGCTCGATCCCGTGGACGCGGCGGGGCGCGCCCTCCGGCCGGCCGTGGTGGCGCTGGACGTCGTCGTGGCTCACTTCCTGCCTCCCTTCGGGGCGGCCTTGGCGGCCGTCCGTGCGTAGCCCAGCTCGGTCCGCCGCATGCCCTCGCGGAGGACGACGCGGCGCTCGTGGATCTCCTCGACGGTGAAGCGCCGGCCGGAGTCGTCGACCAGCTCGTCGCCGATGCCGACGGTCTGCTCGCCCACCACCGCCAGCTCGCCGGCGATCGCGGCGCGCAGCGAAAGGCCGCTCGGTGCCGCGGCCGCGACGGCGCCCTGCGACCCGCCGGCCCGCGGTGCGGAATCGGGGGCCGCGTCGGCAAGCAGGAAGAACGGCCGGAACGGATCGCGCGCCGGCTGCGACTCGAGCGCGAGCTCCACGACCGGCAGCCGCTCGGCGGCCGGCGCGCGCTCCGGGGCCTCGGCCGGGGCCGGGGCCGGGACGGCCTGCGGGGCCTTCGCCGCTCGCGCCGGGCGCAGCGCGGTGCGGGCCGCGAGCGCGGCCACGGCGACCGCCGTCACCGAGAGCAGGACCGCGAACTGCCGCGGCTTGACGCCGAGGCGCGTGCACGCGGACTCCCAGCGGGCGGCGAGGGCGGCGCTCATCGCGCGGCCTCCTTGCGCTGCTCGGCCTTCGGGGCCTCGAACCACTCGTCGAAGACCATGGTGGCGCGGACGGCGGCGTTGCCGGCCGATGCCTGCTCGATGGGCCCGTGCAGCACGGCGATCTCGACGACGCGCGGCGCGACCAGCTGGTCCACGCCCTCCGCGGCCTCGAGCACGCCGAACGCCGACTCGAAGCTGGCGGTCATCTCCACCGACACCTCGCGCCGGAGCGCACCGGCGCCGGACACGTCCGGTGCGGGCGAGAGCGGTCCGGTGCGGATCGACTGCTCGCGGACGACCGTGCCGTCGGTGGGCCGCGTGATCGATGCGAGCAGGCGGTCGTTCCCGATGCCCTCGCCCATGGGCCGGCAGCGGCGCGCCGTCTCATCGCGCAGCGCGGCGACGCTCCTCTCGAGGAGCTGCAGGTTGTTGCGCTGGGAGATGTTCTCCCCGGCCACGGCCTCGAGGCGCTGCGCCTCGTCCTGCATCTCGAGCGCGCGGACGTAGTTCGGCACCACGAAGAGCGCGGTGACGAGCACCGCGGCGGTGCCCGGCACCACCGCCCACGTGACCGTCTCGCGGTCGAGCGCGGCGCGCGCGGCGGCGATCGCGGAGGCCAGGCCGCTCACTTGCGGCCTCCTGCGTGCGCGGAGGCCGATGGGCCGGGCGCCCGTCCCGGGCGGACGTAGCGCGCGCCGAGCGGCACCCTGCAGGTGACGGCGAACTCCTGGATGCGGGCGCCGGGCACGTCCACCGCCCGGTTCTCCGAGACGGTCACGGCCTGGAAGGGCTGGGTGCCGGCCAGGCGCCGCTCCAGCTCGTAGAGCTCGCCGTTGCCCGCGGCGTAGCCGCGCACGGTGACGTCGATCCAGCGCTCCGCGGGCTTCGGGGACGCCTCGGGGGCCTTGCCGCCCTTGGCACGCTTCGCGCCCTCCGGCGCCTGCGGGGCCTTCGCGTCCTTGGCGGGCGCCTGCTCGCGCACCTCCAGCCGCAGCGACGCCAGGCTGGTCCGGTCCGGCATCAGGTGGGTGAGCGTGGCCAGCAGGTCGCTCTGCTCGAGCGGCAGCGCCAGCCGGTCGTACGTCTCCAGGAAGCGGCGCAGCTCGCCCTGCTCGGCGGCAAGGCGGTCGACCACGTCGTCGACGCCCGAGCCGCTGGTCGTGAGCGCGAGCGACACCGCGCGCCGCGACTGCGCCTGGCGGAACTGGTTCCAGCTGTGCGCGGCCGTGCCGACCACCATCGCCCCGAGGAGGGCGAGGAGGAGCGCGCTCCGGCGCCGCGAGACGGCCATCAGGCCCTTGCGGTGCAGGTCGCGCGGCAGGAAGTCGACGACGAACTCGCTCACGCGCCTCCCTTGGTCAGCTCGAGGACGGGCTTGGGCTCGGGCTCGGGGACGAGCTCGATCGCGGCGGTGCCCGAGGCAGCGGCGGCGCGGCCAGGCTGCGCATGCATGGTGCGACGACCGTCGCGGATGCGCGACGGGGCGGCCGCGGCGGGCGCCGGCGCAGGCGGGCGCGGGTTGCGGGCAAGCCCCGGAAGCTCCGCGCATGCCGCGCCCAGCGCGGCGATCCACGCGTTGCCGTGCACGCACGCCTCGGGCTCCGAGACCATGCGGATCGGCACCGCGAGGGATGCGCTCACCCCGCACACGCTCTCCACGGTCGCGGCCGCCTCGGGGTCGGTGGCGGCGGGGCCGGTGATCGCGACCTCGCGCGGCCACCAGCCGCCGGAGGCGCGCTCCACGTGGCGCAGGCAGCGGAGCGACTCCTCCGCCAGCGAGCACCACCGCCACGCGGTGCCGCCGGACGCGTCGTCCGCGAAGATCTCGATGTCGTCGCCGTTCGTGCGGGTCGCGCGGGTGCGCCGCGACATGGTCATGCCCGCGGGCGCCCACTCGCCCTTGATGGAGCGCAGGAAGCAGATGTTCCCCTCGCGCAGCACGACGAGCGTGGCGACCCGGTCCTCCAGGTGGATCATCGCGTAGTCGCGCGCGTCGGCGGGGTCGGCGCATTCGCTTCCCCGCTGGCGGGTGATGGCGCGCAGGGCGGCAAGGCCGGCATGCTCCAGCCGCACCGCACCCGTGACGGGCGTGGTCAGCGCCTCCGACGCGCCGGCGACCACCGCACGGGGCAGGGCCATCATGAGCACCTCGTGGCCGCCGCCGACGGTCGCCCCCAGCCGCAGGAAGCCGACGACCGCCTCCGAGGCCTCCAGCCCGAAGCGGTCGAGCGCCTCGAAGCGGACGCTGTCGGCGAGTTCCCGGTCGTTCATGGACGGCATCCGGGCGATGTCCACCTGGAACAGCTCGGCGGGCAGGGTCGCGGACACGCGGTTGCCCGAGAAGCCCAGGCCCGTCACCGCTCCCCGCAGGCGCTCGGCCATTGCCCGGGGCTCGAAGCGCGGGCCGTTGCCCTCGAACACGGTTCCCGGGATCTCGGCGGCCGCCGCGCACCGGTACGCGGTGCCGCCGGGGCCCAGCTGCAGGACGCGGACGCTCGCGCGGCCGAAGTCCACCGCGATCGGCTGCGCCTGCATCCGCCGCGCGAACCAGCCGCTCCGTGCCTTCGATTGGTCGCCGAATCCGAACATCCGTGCCTCCTGCCCTGGCGGGCCTTCCTGCATCCCGATCGGAAAAGAGGCGCCGGCACTTCTGCCGACGCCTCTTGATCTTGCGTGATTGTCACGCTCGCTCAGGCGCCGGCCGTTCAGGGCTCGGGCGTGAAGCGGCGGGTCGTGGCCGACCAGCTCCAGCCCTTGGTGGCGTCGACCTGGTTGACGAGGTCGTCCGCCGAGCAGTAGCCGTTGTCCACGAGCGCCTGCAGGTCGGTGGTGGTATAGACCGTGCCGTCCGCCAGGGCGATGCTGTCGCCGTTGGGCTGGAACTGGTTGAGGCGGGTCACCATGGTGGTGATCTGCCCGCCGCGGGCGGCGGCGGCCTCGTTGTTGGCGTCGTCGAGGGCACCGGTCACCGAGGGCACCACCAGCGCCGCCAGGACGCCGAGGATCACGACGACGATGAGGATCTCGATCAGCGTGAAGCCCTTGCGGGTCGTGCTCTTCTTGTTGGCGTTCTTCGTGGACTTGGTCATGGCGTTCTCCTTAGTGCGGCCTGGTGATTGCGAGGCCTGGGTTCGTTCCGTCTGGCTCGTGTCTCCCGGACGGCAACGTGCCGGCCGCGGGGCAGGGGGAATGTCGGAAAGCCGGAGGGGTGACTGCAACCATTCTTGAAGATTTCCGCTGACGATTTCGCTTCAGCAGGGGCCCGTAACGGCCGATCGGCGCTTGCGGTGGGGACGTTCGAAACCCACCTTCCTCCTTATGGCAGTGACCCACTTGCGGCAGGAGCCGAGGCGAGCATGAGTCGACCCGTTGGAGCCAATCCCGCGCCGGGCCCTGTCCCGGCCGAGTCGAGCGTCCCCGTCCGCAGGGGGCGGCGGACGGTCGGTCGCGCGTTCACGCTGCTCGAGGCCCTGATCGCCTCGGTGATCGTCGCGATGGTGGCCGCCACGGCATCCGTCTCCGTCGCGGTGGGTGCGGCGGTGGAGGAGCAGAACCGGCTGGCGGTTCTCGCCATGCAGGCCGCGGAGCTCCAGATGGGGACCGTGCTCGAGACCGATTACGACGACATGGAGTCGCTCGCGGGCGACGAGGCCGCGGGCGCGATGCTCGCCCCGCTGCGCGCGGGCGCCCAGGCCCGGATGCCGCTGCCGCCCGGGTTCGCCTTGCTCTCCCGCACCACGGCGATCGTGGCGGAGAACCGGACGTTCACGCAGTACAACAGCTACGTCGTCCCGGGCAAGCGGATCGAGGTGACCGTCCGCGGGCCCGGGGGCCACGTGCTCGCCAGGCTGGTCCGCTTCCGCGGAAGGGATCCCGAGACGTGAGCGACCGCGCCCGCCGACCCCTCCGCCGCGCCCTGACGCTCGTCGAGCTGCTGGTCTCGGTCGTCATCACCGCGATCGTGGCGGCCTCGGTCGCGTCGACGGTCGCGGCGGTGGGCGTGGGCCTCCGGGGGCAGGACGAGTCCGCGCAGGAGGTGGCGCGCCTGGCCCGCGCCCAGGCGCGCATCTCGGACCACCTCTACCGGGCGCGCATGATCCTCTCGCAGACCGACGCGGTCGCGACGCTGTGGGTCCCCTCGGAGCCGTTCGACGGCAGCGCCACCAACGCCGAGCGGTACGACGCCATCCACGGCAACGAGCTCCGCTGGTACGTGGTGGACCGCCCCGGCCGAGCCGTGCTCGCGCAGCGCCACGCGAATCCGTCGGAGTCGACCGAGTACCCGCTCTCCACCAACTGGGAGACGCTGCGGTCGACGCTCGCCGCGGCGGGCTCGCTCACGACGGCTCCCGTGATCGACGGGGTGCTCGAGGCCGCGTTCCGCGCCTCCGGATTCTCGCCGTGCGACCATCGTCGCCTGTCGCTCGAGGTCGTGCTGGACGACGACCACGGCGGGACGCACTTCGAGCTGGGCGGGATCGTCGACTCGCCCCAGGGGCATCCGTCGTGCGACTGACGCGCCCCCGCCCCTCCCGACGGCTGCCCGCGCGCGGCAACGCCCGTGCGCGCGGAGCGGCGCTGATGCTCGCGCTCTTCGCGATGATGGTGGTGGGCACCACCACGCTCGCCTTCGTCGCCAGCCGGGACACCTCGGCCGCGATCGCCGCCAACGCGCAGGCCGCGGCGGACGCGCGAACGCTCGCCGCCAGCGGCATGGACATCGCCAAGGGCCTGCTCCGCTCCAGCGAGACGCTCTGGCGCCGCAACCACGTGAACGGCGTGCTGCTCTCCGACTACGCGCTCGACGGCGGCACCGTGACCGTCCGCCTGGCCGACATCGAGAAGCAGGCCAGTCCCCCGCAGGGCGGGAACGTCTGGCCGGACGACTCCACCACCGAGGTGGAGGTGACCGTGGAGAGCACCCGCAACGGCGCAACGTGGACCTCCGTCTCCAACATGAGCATCCCCAGCGTGGTGAAGGGCGAGTACGCCATCTTCGCCAACAGGATCATGATCGTGGACGGGTCGCGCAACTTCATCGGCCGCTGGCCGAACGCGCCGATGAGCGCGCAGAACCTCCGCGTCAACATCGGCACCCAGGCGGACATGGCCATGCTGAGCACCGTGCTCCCGTGGTTCGGGAGCGGCATCTGGCTGCAGGGCGGCTGCCGCTTCGAGGACCAGGTGGCGGGTTCCAGCCCGGCCGACCCGGACTCCGCGAAGTCCACCTGGATCTACTACCCGCATGCCTCCAGCGGGATCATCGTCCAGGGCGCCGCCGCGGCCCAGGTCGCGGCCAAGCGGATGGACCCGGAGGACTCGGTGCGCATGGTGTCGCCGCCGGCCGCGCCCTCGGTGTCGAGCCCCTTCACCAACCGGACGTCGCACTACGTTCTCTCGGGCGGCACGCACTCGCTGACCCCTTTCCGCGTGCGCGCCACCTTCCTCCCGGCGCTCTTCACGCGCAACTTCGAGGTTCGTTCCGGCGCCACCGTGACGCTCAACGCGGGCACGTACGAGGTGTGGGGCTCGTGGGTGCTGCGCGACTCGCGCATCATCATCAACGGCGCGGTGCGGTTCGTCGTGAACCCGAACCTCGCGCTCACCGGGCTCGACTGGCAGAACTCCACGGTGGAGCTCAACGCCAACAGCACGCTCGAGATCTACAACGGCTACTCCATGGACGTGCAGCGCTGCTGGATCGGCCCGCGCTTCCAGTACTCCTGCACCAATCCCTCCACGGGGGCCGTCACGTCGTTCGACGGCGACCCGCACATGCGGCAGCGCTTCGGGCAGTTCGTCCCCAACGACTGCTACGCCGTGGCGCCCACCAGCCCGCAGTACATGGAGCCGTGGCGCGTGCGGTTCTACCCGATGCCGCAGTTCCTCTCGAGCTTCTTCCTCTGGGACATGCGCGACACGTCGGTGGTCGGCTCGCTGTTCCTTCCGACCAACCCGATCAGGCTGTTCGGCAGCTCCGAGGTCTACGGGCGCGTCGCGTCCAACCACCTGCTGGTCTACGACACCGCGAGCTTCTACTACGACCATGCGCTCGACCTGGTGACGGGCTTCACGGAGGGGCACGCGCCGTCCCGCGGCGGCGACCCCGAGGACATGTTCCCGACGCGCATGGTGCGCCTGGGCTTCGACGCGGAGGCGGCTCGCTGATGCGGCACCGCGCGTTCACCGTGCTGGAGCTGCTCGTGGCGCTGCTCCTGGTGGCCGTCCTCGCCGCCATGTCCACGGAACTCTTCTCGGGCGCCCGCCACGAGCGCGTCGATGCGGGGATCACGCTCCTCGAGTCGGACATGGGATTCGCGCGCAGCCTGGCGATCGCCAATCCCGCGGACCCGGTGCTGCTGCGCATCGCGGCGGACGGGTCGGGCTACCACCTTGCGCGCGCGAGCGATCCCGATGCGGTCCTGGACGGGCCGAACGGTCCGCTGCGGGTCTCGTTCGGGCAGGGAAGGGCGGAATCCGCGGCGGGCCTCTCGCTCGCCGCGGGAAGTCTGCGCGACGTCCGGTTCGGCCCCTTCGGCGGGGTGCTCGACCCCGTCCCCACCCTCACGCTGTCCCTCGGGGACGCCTCCGAACGTGCCACGGTGGTTCTGGACCCCCTCTCGGGGGATGCGACGGTGACTTATCAGTCCAACTGATGCCGGGCCCAAGTTCGGGGCGGAAAGCGCCGATGGAAGGGAATGGCAGGTCGCCCCCGCGGGGGGCGGGTGCCGCTCCCTCGGAGGCCGAACCGTGCCCGACCGCCAAGCATCCTCCTCCGCGCGTGCGCGCGCGGCGCTCGGCACCCGGTGCGCCGTCGCGGTTGCCGCGCTCGCGGCCTCGGTCGCCGGCGCGCAGTCGCCGCCGCCGGTCGAGTGGCAGTCGTCTCCCAACGCACCGCGCCAGGAAGTGACGAAGCCCACGTCCAGCTCGCCCGCGCCGCCGACGGCATCGGGCGCATCGCGGAACCAGCAGCAGGCGCCGCCCGCCGGCGGTGCCGCCGCGCCGCAGCAGGCGGCTCCGGCCGGGCAGGCATCGCCGCCCAACGACATTCCCTGGGGCGAACCCGGAGCCAACGCCGCGAACGGCGGCGTGTCCACGCCCCTGGCCGGTCCCGGCGGCGGACCGCCGCCCGAGCCGGGCTCCGCGGCCGAGCCCGTGCCCGCGGCGCAGCGCCCCGAGCCGAAGGTCGAGGTCAGCGCCGAGGGCCGCTTCTCGCTGAGCGCGCAGGGCATCGAGGTCTCCAAGCTCCTCGAGCTCCTGGCCATCCGCTCGCGCCAGAACATCGTCGCGAGCGACAAGGTGAAGGGTCTCGTGACCGTCAACCTGTTCGACGTCCCGTTCGAGGACGCCCTCGACGCCGTGCTCGAGGTGAACGGCCTGGCATGGGAGCGCGAGGGCGAGTTCGTCTTCGTGCGCACCCGTGCCGAGGTGGACGCCGCCCGCCAGCGCGCGGCCCGGATCTTCACGCTCCAGTTCCTGGGCGCCGACGACATGATCGCCTTCGTCAAGCCGATGCTCACCGAGACCGGCACGGCGGTGGCGCTCGGCAAGGTGGATCCCAACTACAAGCCCAGCCTGGAGAACGGCGGCGCGGACAGCTTCGCCTTCAGCGCCAAGGTGCTGGTCAACGACTACCCGGAGGTCATCGAGCGCGTCGCCAAGGTGATCGAGGAGCTCGACTCGCCGCCCAAGCAGGTGCGCGTGGAGGCGACGATCCTCACCGTCGAGCTCACCGACGACACGGCGTTCGGCCTGGACCTCTCGGTGGTGGGGAACATCGACTTCTCGAGCGTCACCGGCGGACCGCTGGAGGCGTTCACCGGGCTCAAGGGCGGCACGCTCAACCCCGCGCCCGCGACGCCCGCCACCGCCAACGGCGCCAGCCTGTACCGCGCGCTGCCCGACCAGGGCGCGCCGACGGCCAAGGTCGGCGTCATGACCAACGACGTCGCCGTCTTCCTGCAGATGCTCGACGAGGTCTACGACAGCACCGTGATGGCGCGGCCGTCGGTGACCGTGCTGAACCGCCAGCGGGCGCAGGTGCTGATCGGCGAGCGCATCGCCTACCTCTCCACGACGCAGACGCAGACCAGCACCACGCAGGAGGTGAAGTACCTCGACGTCGGCGTCAAGCTGATCTTCCGGCCGTTCGTCTCGCCGGACGGCATGGTGCGGATCGAGCTGGCCCCGCAGGTCTCCAACTACCGCTCGCGCACCATCGAGGTCGCCGGCAACGCCGGTTCCAAGGCCACCGTTCCCGACGAGATCACGCAGGAGCTCCACACGAACGTCCGCGTGAAGAGCGGCCAGACCATCGTGCTCGGCGGCCTGTTCCGCGAGGACACCGCGGTGAGCAACCGCTCCATCCCGGGCCTTGGGGACCTGGTCCCGGGCGCGTTCAGCGGCGCGTCGGCTCGCGCCAAGAAGTCCGAGATCATCTTCCTGATCACGCCGACCGTGGTCGAGGACGCCAAGGAGTACCAGCAGGGCGAGAGCGCGCTCAAGGTGGCCGAGGCCGCCCGCGTCGGCGCGCGCGCCGGGCTCCTGCCCTTCTCGGAGAGTCACCTGGCCGGCAACTACCAGGTGCAGGCCATGGAGGCGTGGCGCAAGGGCGACCGCTCCACGGCGCTCTACTACGTCGACCACGCGCTCCGCACGCAGAAGGCGTCGCCGTCCATGCTCGCGCTCCGCGAGGCCATCCGCACGGACCGCCGCGACGCCTACTCCACGGAGCTCGACTCCGTCGACATGCTCGATCCCTCGCAGCGGCAGCCCTTCAACGGCATCCCGCTCAGCGACACCTTCAAGTACGCGCCCGGATGGGTGACCCCGCCGGCGCAGGCGGACCTCTCCAAGGACGTCCCGCCCACGGTGGACGACGACTACGCGCCGTTCGACCCGCTTCCAGCGCCCGGCTCGGAGCCCCGAGCCAAGGAGACCACGCCATGAGGATGCCCGTCATCCGCTCCGTCGCCGCAGGCCTGCTCGCCGTCGCCGCGTTTGCCGGCGGCTGCGGCGAGGCCGCGCATTCCCAGCAGGTGCGCCGCGAGGCGCGCGACCGCTACGACCGCGCCGGCGCGCAGATCTCCTACGACCAGGCGCGCCAGGCCTTCCAGTCCGGGCAGTTCCAGCAGGCGCTCGAGAACGTCGACCGCGCCATCGCGCGGTACCCCAAGGAGGCCTCCTACCAGCTGCTGCGCGGCCGCATCCTCCACGAGATGACGCGCGTGGAGGAGGCGCACCGCGCCTTCGCACAGGCCGCCGAGCTGGATCCCTCCAAGCCGGAGCCCCACTACTTCATGGGCATCATCCACCAGCGCTGGCGCGAGCACGACCGCGCGCTGGAGTCGTACGCCACGGCGGCCCGGCTGGACGAGACCAAGCTCCACTTCGTGGCGGCCGAGATCGAGATCCTCACGGTGATGGGGCGCCACCGGGACGCCGACGCGCGCATCGCGTCCGTGGAGCGCCGCTTCGAGTTCAGCCCCGTGATCGACCGGCTCCGCGCCGACGTTCACAAGGTGCGCGGCGACCATGCCGCGTGCGCCGACGCGCTGGAGCGGGCCGCGCTGCGGGATACCTCCTCGCCGGATCTTCTCGAGGAGCTCGCCTTCGCGCGCTACTCCAAGGGCGACTGGTCCGGCTCGCTGGCCGTGCTCGACGACCCCGCGCTCGAGCGCTCCAAGGGCCGTCCCGACCTGGTGCGCCTGCGGGCGCGCAACCTGATCCTGCTCGGTCGCCCGGGCGACGCCCACGACGCGCTGGTCGCGATCCGCGCGGAGCCCGACCCCGACTGCCGCACCGCGCTCCTCCTGGGCCATGCCGCGTGGCGCCTGGGCGAATGGGGCCGCCTGCGCGAGTGCGGCGAGGCGCTGGTGCGCCGGCATCCGCGCCAGGCCGACGGCTACCTCTTCCTCGGCGCCGCCGAGTCGAACTCCGGCAACCTGGTCGAGTCGCTCTCCCTCTTCGAGCAGGCGCTCATGTGCGAGCCCGACCGCGACGTCTGCCGGCGCCTGGTGTTCGCCGCCGCATCCCGCGTCGGCGGCCCCGGCGTGGAGTGCGAGGAGGCCGCCGCGGGCGCCGTCCGCGACGCCGCCCCGTGACCGACGCGCGGCGCACCCCGTCCCTCGCCCGCCGACTCCGCACCGTGCTGCGCGCCGTGGCAGCGCTCGCGGCGCTTGCCGCGTGCACCGTCGCGTGGGGGTGGTGGGTGCAGCCAGGCGTGCTGGTGCTCCCGCTGCGGGCGTCGATGCGCTGGAGGATGGGGATCGAGGCGCGCCAGGCGGAGGTCGGCGGGCACCGCTGGCCCTACCTCGCCTCCGGACCGCCCGACGGGCCGCCGATGGTCTTCCTGCACGGCTTCGGCACGAGCAAGGACGCGATGGGGATCCTGGTCGCCGAGTTCGGCCGGCGCGGCTGGCGCACGCTTGCGCCCGACCTGCCCGCCTTCGGCGAGCACCCGTTCCACGACGGCGAGCTGCACGACGGCGCGTTCTACGCACGCCAGGCCGCGGCGTTCATGGACGCCGTGGGCGCGCCGCAGGCGATCGTCGTCGGCACGTCGATGGGCGGCGCGGTGGCGTGCGAGCTCGCGATCGAGCACCCGGCGTGCGTGTCCGCGCTCCTCATGCTCTCCCCGGCGGGCGTCGTGCCGCCCGTCCGCAACGCCTTCATGCGCGAGGTGGACGCGGGGCGCAACCCGCTCGACATCGCCGGCGAGGAGGACTTCGTGCGCATCACCCGCACCGTCTTCGCGCGCCCGCCCGAGGTCCCCGCGCCGTTTCGGCGCTGGTTCACCGAGGAGGCGCTCGAGCGCCGCCCGCGCACGCTGGAGGTGGTGGAGTCGATCAGGCCCTTCCTGATGCGCGGCCTCGAGGGACGCCTGGGCGCGGTCGCCGCTCCCGCGCTGGTGCTCTACGGCACCGACGACCGCGTCACGGACCCGTCCATGCTGGGGGTGTTCGCGCGCGGGATGCCCGCCGCGCGGACGGCGCTGGTGCCGGGCGCGGGGCACGTGGCGTTCTCAGACGACTTCCCGGCGACCGTCCGGGAGATGCTCGGCTTCCTGGAGTGGTGCGGCCTCGCGGAGCGGGGCCGGGCCCTGCGCCGCTGAGCGCGGTCACTCCTCGTGGGCGGCGGCCGGCGGCTCGGAGCGCGATGCGGCGGCCTCGTCGGGGCGGGTGCGGTCCGTCCGCTCCGCGATGCGCTCGATGCGCGTCACCAGCGCCGTGAATCCCGCGGGGCGCGGCGCCTTGCCGTCGAGGATGTCCCATTCGGTGACCGACGCGCCGTAGTGGCGCGCGTTGGCGTCGCGGTCGACCTTGAAGCCGATCCCGCCGATGGCGGCCGTCCCGAAGACGCCGCCCGCCACCGCGTAGACGTGCACGTGGTCGCTCGCCTGCACCGGCTCCTTGGTGCGGCCGTGGCTGTCGCCGAAGGTTCCCTGCGCCTGCGCGACGAAGTAGCCGTCGTCCGCCACGAAGGCGTCGATCGCGGCATCGGTGGAGAAGACGATGACCAGGCTCCGGCCCTCGCCGCCCACGGTGAGCCCGACGCCGAACCCCTCCACCTTGATGGCGCAGGGCGCCGACCACTCGCTGCCGTTGCGCCGCAGCAGGAGGCCGCGGCCGCCGGCGCCGCTGAGGACGAGCCCCGCCTGGGTCTCGTCGACGATCGCGATCCCGCGTGCCGACGCGACGATCCCCGCGTCGGCGGGCTGGGCCGAGGCCTGGACGCGCGAGAGCGTCCCGATGGCGTCGGTCATGCGCTCGGGCATGTCCGGCGGGGCGCAGCCCCCGGCGACGAGGGCGGCGATGGCGAGCACGACGGGGCGCGGGTCCTTGCGCATGGGGTTCCTCCGGGAAGAGATCGGCACGACGGCCCGGCCGCCGTGAGGGGCGGCCGTCAGCCGCCCTTCTTTCCCCCGACGGCATCCCCGATCCCCTTCAGGAAGCCGCCGACCGCGCCGCCCGCGCCCTTGGCCACCCCGCCGAGGCCCTCGAGGGCGGCGGCGCCGAAGTGGCCGCCGGCGGCGATCGAGGACTGGAGCGCCCCTCCCACCGCGTCCGGCAGCTTGCCCGCGGACTCCCGGGCGACGGCCAGCACCACGGCCTCGAAGACCTGGCCGACGAGCTGCTGCGCGATGCCGGAGCCCGACGTACGGCCGTCGATGTCGCGGACCTCGACCTTGGGCAGGCTGGCGACCACCGGCATGTCCGGGCCCGCGGAGGAGCGGGGCGCGTAGCGGACGCTCACCCCGGTCAGCGTCAGCCGCCGGATGAGGAGGCCCATCGAGGGTCCCTCGGGCCCCGGGCCGTCCGCCTTGGGCGCATCCGGGATGTTGTCGACGATCGCGGCGATGTTGGTGGCCGCGCCGTCGCCGATGAACCAGATCGAGATCCCGTCGAGGTCGATGCCGTCCACCACGACGCTCGACGCGTCGGAGTCCCCCGAGAGCGCGAGCCGGATGTGCCCGGCCTCGAGCGCGGTCGGCGCGCCCCAGCCCTCCGGATTCGCGACGCGCAGCCCGTCGACGGCGACCGCGAGGCCGAAGACGTCGATGTCCACCGCGTCGACGTCGACCCGGACCCCGAGCAGGCGGGAGCCGGTCGAGCGCAGGATGGACGCCGCGATGGCGTTGCGGGCGAGGAATGCCGCGGCCAGCCCGGCCACCAGGGCCAGCGCCGCAGCGACGGCGATTCGGCGGACGTTCCTTGTGATCTTCATGCGGGCAGGGTAGCCCGGCGGCGCGGGGTGCGCGCGGGCTCTCGCGCTCAGCCCGCCGCGGCGCGCGGCGCGGGATCGGCGCCGGGGCCGTGCAGTTCGGTGATGGCCGTCGCCGCGGGCGCGATGGCGCGGCGCACCGCGGCCACGAGCGCGCGCGGGTCGACGGGCTTGCAGAGGTAGTCGGAGCAGCCCGCCTCCATGCAGCGGTCGCGGTCGCCGGGCATGGCGTGCGCGGTGAGGGCCAGGATGGGGACCCGCTCGCCCGCGGCCACCAGGCGGCGGGTCGCCTCGTACCCGTCCATCACGGGCATCTGCATGTCCATGAGGATGGCGTCGCAGCGGTCGAGCCGGGACGCGTCCGCCATGCGCTCCACGGCCTTGGCGCCGTTGTCGACGATCTCCACTCGGGCGCCCGCGCGCTCCAGGTGGAAGCGGATGAGCCGCTGGTTGTCGATGCCGTCCTCGGCGAGCAGGACGCGGACGCCCGAGAGCGGCTGCCGGACGGCGGCCGGCAGCTGGAACGGGCCCGCGGGCGAGTCGGCGCCCGCCGGGCGCAGGCGCGCCGGCTGCGCGCCGTGCAGGTCGCCGGCATCGATCGTGAAGGCGAAGACGCTGCCCTCGCCGGGGACGCTCCGGGCGCGGATGGCGCCGCCGAGCATCTCGACGCAGCGCCGCGTGATGGCGAGCCCGAGCCCGCTCCCGCCGTAGCGGCGCGTGGTGGAGCTGTCCGCCTGCACGAACGGCTGGTAGAGCCGCGCGACCTGCTCCTCGGTCATCCCGATGCCGGTGTCCGCGACCTCGAACTCGACGGTGCGGCCCAAGGGCGGGCGGCGGCGGACGGTCAGCGTCACCGTCCCCTGCTCGGTGAACTTCACGGCGTTGCCGAGCAGGTTGATCAGCACCTGGCGCAGCCGCGTCGGGTCGGTGGTGATGGTCTCGGGTACCTCGCCCTCGAGGGCCAGCCGCAGCGCGATCCCCTTCTGCCGCGCGCGGTCGTCCATCAGGCGGAGCGCATCGTGCACCAGGTCCAGCGTGCGGACGCGCTGCCGGTCGACGGCCATCTGGCCGGCCTCGATCTTGGAGAGGTCGAGGATGTCGTTGATGAGCGCGAGCAGGTGCCGCGCGTTGCGGCGGATCGTGTCGACCGCCTCCTCGCGCGTCGGTGCGCCGGCCTGCCCGTCGCCATGGTCGGCCAGCAGGTCCACGTAGCCGAGGATGGCGGTCATCGGCGTGCGGATCTCGTGGCTCATGTTGGCGAGGAACTCGGTCTTGGATCGGTTCGCGGCGTCCGCCGCGCCGCAGGCCGCAACCAGGTGCGTGCGATGGCGTCGCTGGTCGCGCGCCTGCACGAGGAGCGCGGCGCAGGCGAAGGCGAGCGCGCAGACGGCCGTGCCCACGGTGAAGCTGAGGAGCCGCTCGCGCCCCGCGGCGGTGGCCAGGTCGCCCGGATCGGCGATGGCGGCCACGAACGCCTCGGGAACGCTTCCCGCGCGCAGGGGGAGGCCGAGCGCCAGGCCCTCCGGCGAGGAGACCAGCGCCGAATCCGCGGCCGGCGCGGACAGCGTCCCCGCGAGCGAGGGCAGGGCGTGCGGGTGCGGTGCGGCGCTTCCCGGCAGCCGCACCCCGTCGACCGTCGCCACCACCAGGTCGATGCCGCCCCGCTCGCAGCCGTCCGCGATCCGCTCGAGCCGCGCCGCATGCAGCACGACGATGACGGTGCCCCGGAACGCGCGTGCCTGCTCCGCGGGCATGCCTCCGGGCGGCGGCACGGGCCACGCGAACTCGATCCCGGAGCCGGTCCCGCCCCAGTCCGCCGTCTCGAAGAGCGTCGTGCCGTCGTGCGCGAGCACCGCGGCGGCGTCGATGTCGGCGTGGGCCGCCGCGAGCGCGACCGCGGCGTGCACCGCGTCGGCGTCGGCGGCGGCCAGCGCCTCCGGAAGGCCGGGCGCGCCCGCGATGCCCCTGGCAAGTTCCATGGCGCGGCCGGCTGCGGCCGCGAGCGAGCGCCGGGCGTCCTCGGCGCAGGCGCGCATCGCGGGCAGCGCCGCCTCGGCGCGGTCGTCCGACCCGGACGGCGAGGGGCCGGGCGGCGCGGTGGCCACGAACGCCACCGCGAGCAGCGCGGCCGCCGCGGCGGCGCAGCCGGACGCGAGCAGGAATCCCTTGGCCCGGAACGGCGCGAACTGCATCGCCTGTCCCTCCTCTGACCGGGCGGTCCGGCCGCGACGCACGGAGTCGGGGCCGCCCGGCCGATCTCTCCGTACACCATCCCGAACGCGGGAGGGGCGGTCAAGCACCGGTGCGGGGAACGGGGGCGATGGCGACGGAACAGGCGGAATGCTCCCGTCCGCGGCGCGCGCTGCGTCCGGGAAGCCGCGCTCGGCGTGCGGGGCGTACGGGCGTCGGGGCGTCAGCCGCCGGGCGGGCCGCCCGCGGGCAGGTCGCCGAGGGGCATTGCGTCCGTGGGGGCGGTGCCGGGGGCCTGCTCCGTCGAGCGCATGCGGCGGAGCGTGTCCGCCTTCCACTGCGGAAGCCTGAATTCCCATCCGGCGCAGGCGGCGTCCAGCCTGGCCCAGTCCGGGACGTGCGGATCGCCCTCGTACTTCGGGGGCTCGGGCGGCACGAAGCCCGGGCGCGGCAGGGCGCCGAGCGTGAACCAGACGCCGTCGGCCTCCTCGCGTCCGCGCATCGCGACGCTCGCCGTCTTGGTCTCGGCGAGCACGGTCCACTTGGGCTCCGGCGCGCGGTCGGCGCGCGCGCGGCGGACGCCGTCGAGCTCGAGGCGCTCGAAGAAGGACGGAAGCCCGGTCTTGGCCGACTCGAGCTGCTGCTCGCTCCAGTTCGCGCGCTCCGCGTCCGAGACGGAGGCCTCCCAGCCCGCGCGCGGCGCGGTGCCCTCCGCGGCGGCGGTCGGTGCCGCCAGCGTGGCGCCGTCGAACTCGATCCGCTCGGTCTCGCCGTTGGGGAGCGCCAGGAGCGAGCGGTCGATCCAGCCCATGGCGTCCGAGGGCACCTGCACGCGGCCGAGCGTGCGCCACGTCTGGTCCTGGTCGGGCAGCCGTGCGAACACCGCGTCGGGCGCGAAGCGCTCGTCGCCGAGCACGATCTCCGCGACCGGCGGCGCGTCCGGCCTGGACCCGAGGAAGCGCACCACGCGCGCCTTGCCCTCCGGGTCGGGCCACGCCAGGCCGAGCTCGCCGTGCCGCTCCCTCTTCGCCGTCATGCGGTCGTCGACCGTGAGTCCCGCGATGCTCACGAGCATCGCGCGCACGAGCTCCTTGCGCGCGGGGTAGCTGTCGTTGGTGGCGAGCGCCCAGCTGCCGTCGGGCTGGCGGTCGAGCCGGACGGTCGCGCTGCCGCGCAGCACCTCGACCGCGACGATCTCGTCTGCCTTCGCCTCCAGGCCCGGGAGCATCGGCGTACCGCGGCCGCGCTCCGGGGTCATGTCGCGCGAGCGCGAGAGCCACGCCGCGGCGCCCACCAGTGCCACCGCCGCGACCGCCACCTTGATCGCCGTCTGCCGCTTCACGTCGTCGCCTCCCGCCGGCTGGACCGGCCGCGCACCACGTACCACGCGAGCGCCGCCGCGGCCACGAGGAGCGGCCACAGCACGGCGTTCGCCACGAGGAGCCGGGTGCCCAGGCCCTCGACGTCCTTGCGGAGCCCGTGCTGCACCTGGCGGAGCTCCTTGCGCGCCTCCACCATGCGCTGCTGCAGCTCCTCGATGCGCTTGGCCTGCTCGGGCGTCAGCACGATCGCCTGGGCGCCGTCGGCCGTGCGCTCGCGCTGCAGCTCGCCGATCTGGAGCTCGGTGCGCTGGATCTCGTCCTGCAGCTCCTTCTCGCGGGCGATGAACTTGGTCTCCGCGTCGCGGCGCATCTCCTCGACCACCGTGAAGGGCCGGCGGAACTGGCCGCGCGCGCGGATCCCCGCGAGCGCCGGGTTGCCGGCGGCGAGCTCGACCGCGTTCAGGAGGAGCGGCCCGTTGTCGGCGATCGCGCGCTTGCCGACGGACATGCCCGCGACGCGGTCGTCGATCACCCAGGTGTCGTCGGCGATCAGGTCGGCGTCGGCGAAGAGCAGGATGTTCGCCTTGCCCCTCTCCGCCGTGCCGTCGGCGGCGGGGAAGGCCGAGGAGATCTCGCCGCCGATCCGCGCGGCGAGAACCTTCCGCGTGCCGTCCGCCTTGAAGTCCTTCAGGAGCTGCTCGGGGTCGCCGAAGAAGCCGAGCTTCAGCGTCTGGATCAGCTGCGAGCGGTCGCTCGAGCGCACCAGGGGCTCCACCCTGCTGGTCGCGCCCTCGAGCTGCCTGATCTCGCCGACGCTCATCATGTTGAGCGACTGCAGCCCGCCCACGAGCGGGTCGCCCTTCGCGAGCGCCTCGGCGGTCATGCTGAGCCATGCGGGGTAGTCGAGCTCGCGCACGCCGCCGTTGCGGGAGGGCGCGCGGATGCGCGTGGCGTAGGCCAGGTCGCCGACCACCATGTCCTTCGGGATGTCCAGGCCCCACGCGGCGAGCAGCGGACCCAGGTCGTAGGTGGTGCCGCCGCGCTTGGCGCCCATGGCCGCGGCGTCCGGGCCGGTGTCGGTCTCCGCGTACGGGTCGGCGAGCACGATGAGCGGCTTCCCCGCCACCGCCCACGCGTCGATGGCGCGCAGCATGCCGTCGGAGAGCTTGCGCGGCTGGACGAGGACGAGCGCCGCCAGGTCGCCCGCGGGCAGCGCGTCCGCGGCGGCGTCGACGTCGACCACGTCGGCCTGCTCGCGCAGCTGCTCGATGACGACCGGCGCGCCCTTCATCTGCATCGGGTTGCGCGGGTCCATGCCGCCCGTGAGCGGGATGGTCGAGAGCAGCCCGACCCTCGGCTTGGTGGGCCGGCCGACGGAGGTGATCGCGCGTAGCAGCTCGTACTCGAGGAGCGGCTCGTTCTCCGGCGAGAGGTAGGGGATGGTCTCCTTGCGGTCGGTCGGGCCGCGGACCACCAGGCCCAGCGTGAGCGTGCGGCCGCTGCCGTCCACGGCGAGCGCGGGCAGGCCCGCGGCGCGCGCCTCGTCCTCGGCCTCGCTGAAGGGCTCGGGGTCGACGAAGCGGACCTCGAGGTTGCCCTTCGAGCGGCGCTCGAGCTCCTCCAGGTACTCGCGGACGCGCTGCGCGTGCGCGCGGATCAGCGGCTGGTCCTTCGAGCCCTCCTGCGTCCAGTAGTAGTCGACGCGGACCGGCTCGTCGAGCGTGGCGAGCGCGGCGTCCACGCCCTTGCTGGTGCTGTACAGCCGGTCCTGCGTGAGGTCCACGCGGAACCAGGGGACGAGCACGTCGATCACGGTGTTGAGCGCCACCGCGCCGACCAGGACGGCGGCGATGGTCAGGAGTGCGTTGCGTCTTGTCTCGGTGCGTGCGGCCATGGGTTCACTCCGCCTTCTTCCATTCGACGACGACCCCGTTCAGGAACAGGAACGCCGCCGCGAGCGACACGAAGTAGAGGACGTCGCGGCCGTCGAGGACGCCGCGCATCATGCTCTCGAAGTGGGTCAGGGCGCTCATCGCGCTGATCGCCTCGACCGCGTAGCGCGGCAGCCAGCCGCTCACGAAGTCGAGCACCACCGGGAAGCCGGTGACCAGCAGCAGGAAGCTCGCCACGCCGCAGAGGACGAAGGCGATCACCTGGTTCTTCGTGAACGCCGAGAGGAACGCGCCCACCGCGAGGAAGCAGCCGGAGAGGAGCGCGCAGGCCAGGTAGCCGACCGCGATCGCGCCGTGGTCGGGGCTGCCGAGCCAGCCGACGGTGACCCACATCGGCACGGTGAGCGCGAGCGCGACGCACGCGAAGGCCCATGCGGCGAGGAACTTGCCGAGCACGAGGTCCGCCACGGAGTAGGGCAGCGTGAGCAGGAGCTCGATCGTGCCGGTGCGGCGGTCCTCGGCCCACAGGCGCATGCTGAGCGCGGGCACCAGGAAGAGGTCGAGCCACGGCTGGCCCTGGAAGAAGGGGCGCAGGTCCGCCTGCCCGCGCTCGTAGAGCCCGCCGAGCTGGAACGCGAAGATCGCGGACATGAAGAGGTAGATGACGAGGAAGATCCCGGCGAGCGGGCTGGAGAAGTACGCGGCGAACTCGCGGCGGAAGATGCCGGCGATGCGTGCGGTGGCGGTCATCGGGCGGCTCCTGCGCGGCGCGCGACGTCGCTCGTGGTGAGCATGCGGAACACGTGGTCGAGGCGGTTGCGGGCGACGTCGGCGGACGCCTTCGCGTCGAGCTGCGCCGGCGTGCCGTCGAAGACGATGCGGCCCTCGTTGATGATGACGGCGCGCGTGCACACGGCCTCCACCTCCTCGAGGATGTGCGTGGAGAGGACGATCGCGCGCTCGCCGCCGAGCCGGCGGATCAGCTCGCGGACCTCGTGCTTCTGGTTCGGGTCGAGGCCGTCGGTCGGCTCGTCGAGGACGAGGATCGGCGGGTCGTGCAGGATCGCCTGCGCCAGGCCGGTGCGGCGCTTGTAGCCCTTCGAGAGGGTCTCGACGAGCTGCTTGCGGTACGGCCCGAGGTGGAGGCGGTCGATGGCGCCGTCGACGCGGCGGCGGGCCTCGGCGTCGTCGTAGCCGCGCGATCGGGCGGCGAAGAGGAGGAACTCCTCGACGCGCATGTCGCCGTAGGCGGGCGCGCCCTCGGGCAGGTAGCCGAAGGTGCGCTTGGCCGCGATCGGGTCGGCGGCGAGGTCGATGCCGTCGAGCAGCACCGAGCCCTCGGTTGGCTCGAGGAACCCGGTCAGCATCCGCATCGTGGTGCTCTTGCCGGCGCCGTTGGGGCCGAGGAACCCGAGCACCTGGCCTGCCGGAACGGTCAGGTCGACGCCGCGGACCGCCTCGAACGTGCCGAAGGACTTGCGGAGTCCCTTTGCGACGATCAGGTCTTTCATGGGGCTGCGCAGTTTAGGCCGCCCCGCGGCGCGCGTCGACGCACGGCCCGCCCCGCGAAATTGGGAAAATCAACCCGGGGTGATTTTCGGTCCGTATCCTCGGCCCGTGCCCGAAGCCGCCACTGCGCTCGCCCGCGCGCTCGCCGCGTTCGCCGCCCGCTTCGGCGGGCGGCCGGCGACGCTCGCTCGCGCGCCGGGGCGCGTCAACCTCTGCGGCGAGCACGTCGACTACCAGGACGGGCTGGTGCTGCCGATCGCCATCGACCGCGACTGCGCCGTCGCGCTGCGCCCGGCGGCGGACGGGCGCTGGCGCATCTGGAGCGAGGACCTGCGCTCCTTCGCCGAGCTTCCCGATCCCGCCGCTGCGGATGCCGCCCCGCGCGCCACGGGCGCGGAGGCGTGGAGCAACCTGGCGCTGGGAACGCTGGCAGGGTTCGTGCGCGAAGGCGTCCGCGTGCCGCCCCTCGAGATCGCCGTGGCGAGCGACGTCCCGATGGGGGCCGGGCTCAGTTCCAGCGCGGCCTTCTCCGTGGCGCTCGCCACCGCCGTCGCCGATGCGCTCTCGGCGCCGCTCTTCGGCATCCCGCTCGCACGGCTGTGCCAGGAGGCCGAGCAGCGCTTCGCCGGCGTCCCCTGCGGAATCATGGACCAGATGGTCTCCGCGCTCGGGAAGGCAGGGCACGCGCTCCTGATCGACTGCCGCTCGCTCGACGTGCGC